>NZ_JAALGV010000010.1:0-109275 GCF_011174875.1 Acinetobacter sp. GFQ9D191M | reverse complement strand
GCTCACGCAGGGGGCTTTTTTTATGCATAGAATTTAAGAAAATTAATTATTCGATGGTTATTTAAACTGAATCATCACATAAAAGGCGAATTGAGAAGGGTATACTGAGCAGGTTCATGGAGCGGATATGTCCTCAAATTCATCTTCAAGCCATATCGCATATGGTTCATCTGCTTTTAAAGCTATTTTATTCTCCTTATTTCTGGCGGGTTTTGCGATTTTCTCATCGCTGTATTGTGTCCAGCCCATGATGCCGATTCTGGCAGACTATTTTCATATTTCTCCGACACAAAGCAGTTTTCCGCTTTCATTCTCTACGATTGCACTAGCTGTGGGCTTGATCTTTACTGGTCTGATTTCAGACCGTTTTGGCCGTAAGCCGATTATGGTCTGGTCTTTATTTTCAGTTTCAGTCTTACTGTTACTCAGTGCTTTACTGCCAATCTGGTCGATATTTCTAGCCACACGAGTACTGATTGGTTTAACGGTCAGTGGTGTGGCAGCCGTGGCGATGACTTATATCGGAGAGGAAGTGGTAGAGCAGGATGTGGGCTTTGCCATGGGGCTGTATATTTCCGGAACTGCGATTGGGGGCATGAGCGGACGGTTGATTGCAGGGACATTGGTCGATTTTATTTCTTGGCAATCTGCGACTCTGATCATTGGGTTACTGAACCTATGTATCGCTATAACCTTCTATTTTCTATTACCTAAGTCCAGACACTTTCAGGCTTATCCAATTCAATTCAGCCGTTTTATCAGAGCATTTCAACAGAATCTGAGTGATCCTAAATTAAGAATTCTGTTTTTACAGGGCTTTATCCTGATGGGGGGATTTGTCTCGGTATTTAACTATCTGAGTTATCGTTTGATTCAAGCGCCATTTGAACTGTCTCATGTCTGGATTGGTCTGATTTCGATTACTTATCTGGCCGGAATTTATAGCTCGCCACGAGCCGCAGCTTGGAGCAGGAAGTTTGGACGTTATAGGGTACTTGCCGCCATGCTTTGTACCATGCTGTTTGGCTTAGCCTTAATGTTGATTAATAACTTGGCTTTAGTCTTTATTGGTTTGCTGATTTTTACCTTTTCCTTTTTTGCGGCTCATTCAACGGCCAGTAGCTGGGTATCGGTGCAATCCTTACAGTATCGTGCGGTAGGTTCGTCCCTTTATTTGTTCTGTTACTACCTGGGTTCAAGCTTACTTGGAAGTTCGAGTGGACTGGTCTGGGAAAATTCCGGATGGTTAGGACTAAGTGTATTTATCGCTATTATTTTAGGATTAGGCTTGCTGATGGCACAGCGTTTAAAACCTTAGATTAGCATTTGAAGTGCAACACCATGTTGTTGCCATAATACCTGACTCGGACTTTTAAAGCCGAGTCTTTTTCTTGGACGATGATTCAAGCGTTGAGTAATTTCTGCAATATATGCATCCGTATAGTCATTCAAGTCACTGCCTTTTCTAATATATTGTCTGATCAATCCATTCGTATTTTCATTTGTTCCACGCTGCCAGGCGCTATAGGGATCAGCGAAATACCAATCTATATCTAATTCCTGAGCAGCATACTCATGCAGGCTGAACTCTTTACCATTGTCCGCGGTAATTGTTTTTAGATGCGCTTTGATGGGTTCCAATAATCTGATCGTAGCCTGGCAAACTTCCTCAGCCTTGCGCGTGCTGCACTTTTTCAGCCAAAGATAACCTGTCTTCCGATCTACAATTGAAACCAGGGATTGTTGGTGGTTCTTGCCAACTATCGTATCTATTTCCAAATCACCAAAGCGAGAGCGCTGCTCAATCTCAGCAGGTCGATCATGGATACTTTTGCGGTTTGTCAGTTGACCACGAGTTTCAATAGAGCCATATTTTCTCTTTCTTTGATTTCTGAAACGTAAGTTGTGGAAGAGCACACCACCTCTGCTTTTATCCTGCTGTATAAACCTGTATATGGAATGCAGACTGACTGAAACATGAGAAGCAATCTGTTCGGGACTCCATTGGAGATCAAGATAAGCTATGACTTGTACCCAAGTATCATAAGGGATTCTTTTGGGATTAGGACAATGCCGTCTGCGAGCTAATTTATGGGCATGTTGAGCGAAATAACCATTCCTTGCCCGATTGCGTGCTATTTCTCTGGAAATAGTGGAAGGTGAGCGATTTAGCCTCCAGGCGATATAACGTTTAGAAAAACCTTCACGTAACAATGTGGAAATCTGATATCTTTCTTCTTGAGTAAGATGAGTATAGTTCATGATGCAACTTTGACTTTGGTCGGTCGGAAGCAAAATGCTAGCTCATCTTGCTTCCTTCCAATAATTTAATCTCTGCTGCACTTCATTTGAGAATCCAAGAACCTATAAATGATTCTTCAAAATCAGGATGAGTATATATTCCTAATAAAGGTCTTAAAGCTGTTTTTGTATAAATTATAATCAAGCAACCTAAGCCGAATTCATGCTAAAATACTCGGCTTTCATCTTTGATCACTTTTCTGATCTTCCATCTGCCAGCCGAGAATTGCTAGCCATGTCTACTGCTTATACTGCTCAGACTGCGCCTAAAGCGTTGTTTGATTACGACAAATATTGGGCGTCATGTTTTGAACCCGCGCCTTTTTTGCCGATGTCACGCGAGGAAATGGACCAACTCGGTTGGGACAGCTGTGACTTTATTTTTGTCTGCGGTGATGCCTATATTGACCACCCGTCATTTGTGACCGGGATCATTGGACGTGTGCTCGAAGCACAAGGTTTCCGCGTGGGGATTATTGCCCAGCCGGACTGGACTAATGTAGAAGCCTTCCGTGTACTCGGTAAGCCGAATATTGCCTGGGGCGTTTCTGCCGGTAATATGGACTCGATGATTAACCGTTATACGGCGGATCGTAAGATTCGTTCAGATGATGCTTATTCTCCAGATAACCAGCCGAATAAACGTCCAGACCGCGCAGCAACCGTCTATTGCCAACGTTGTCGTGAAGCTTTCCCGGATGTGCCGGTATTGCTTGGTGGGATTGAAGGTTCATTGCGTCGTATCGCGCATTATGACTATTGGTCAGATAAAGTTCGTCGTTCGATTCTGATGGATTCGAAAGCGGATCTGTTGATGTACGGTAATGGCGAACGCTCGATCATTGAGATCATGCATCGTCTGGCTAAAGGTGAAAAGATTCATCAGATTACCGATGTCCGTGGTACTGCATTCATTATCAATAAACATAACCGAGCTGCGAAAGCCCAGTTTGTCGAAATTGCATCCAATGATGTCGACACCATTGGCCGTGTCGATCCGATCATCAACCCGTATGTGATGAGCGAAGATATTGATGGCTGTGAAATTGAAAAGGATAAAGGCAACAGCTTAAGCCAATACCAGAATTTCCAGAAAGAAGTCGTAGCGAATCCAATCGTGCGTGAAGGGGACAAGTTAGATCCAGATACGCAAATCGTGCAGCTACAACCGGCATCTAAAGCCATTAAACATAAATTACCACCACGTGAATTGGCCGTGATTCGTTTGCCTTCTTTTGAAGAAGTGGCGAATGACCCTGTGCTGTATGCGCATGCCAACCGTATTCTGCATCTGGAAACCAATCCAGGGAACGCGCGTGCCTTGGTACAAAAACATGGTGAACGTGATGTGTGGATCAATCCACCACCGATTCCATTAACTACCGAAGAAATGGATTATGTGTTCGACCTGCCTTATGCACGTCTGCCGCATCCATCCTATGGTAATGCACGCTTCCCTGCCTTCGACATGATCAAGTTCTCGGTGAACATCATGCGTGGCTGTTTCGGTGGTTGTACTTTCTGTTCGATCACCGAGCATGAAGGTCGTATTATTCAGAACCGTTCTGAAGAATCAATCCTGCGTGAAGTAGAAAAAATTCGTGATACGGCTCCGGGCTTTACCGGTATTATCTCCGACTTGGGTGGTCCAACGGCCAACATGTACCGCCTGGCATGTAAAGATCCTGAAATTGAGAAAAACTGTCGTAAACCTTCATGTGTGTTCCCGGGCGTATGTCAAAACCTGCATACCGACCATGCACCGTTGACCCAATTGTATCGTAAAGCACGTGCTTTACCGGGTATTAAAAAGATTCTGATTGGATCAGGTCTGCGTTATGACCTTGCTGTATTGAATCCGGAATATGTCAGAGAGCTGGTCACCCATCACGTGGGTGGTTATCTGAAGATCGCGCCAGAGCATACCGAAAAAGGTCCATTATCCAAGATGATGAAACCGGGGATCGGGACGTATGACCGCTTCAAGCAGATGTTTGACCGTTTCAGTAAAGAAGCCGGTAAGGAACAGTATCTGATTCCTTATTTCATCGCGGCGCATCCGGGTACCACCGATTACGACATGATGAATTTGGCTATCTGGTTGAAAAAGAATGGCTTCCGTGCCGATCAGGTACAAACCTTCTATCCATCACCAATGGCCACTGCAACCACCATGTACTACACCGGTAAAAACCCGCTGGCGAAAGTCGCGCGTTATACTGAAGATGTGGACATCGTGAAAGGTGAGAAACGTCGTCGTCTGCATAAAGCCTTTTTGCGTTATCATGATCCAAACAACTGGCCTTTATTGCGTGAAGCTTTAAAGGAAATGGGGCGTCAGGATCTGATTGGTAACTCGAAACAGCATCTGATTCCAACCTATCAACCTGCTGGTACAGATGGGCAATACCAGTCTGCACGTAAGAAGAATTCGACTGTAGCGGGTGATTCACAGAAACGTACTGCTAACCCAGGTAATCGTGGTCAGGCTCAAAATAACCGTCCGAAAAAAGGCCAGATTCTGACCCAGCATACTGGTCTGCCACCGCGTGAAACGGGTGATGCGAAAAAGCCATTCGGCGGCCCTAAACCTAAAGCAAAATCAAAGCCAAAATCACGTGCTTGATTAAGCTGATAAAAAAGACACTTCGGGTGTCTTTTTTATGTTCAGACTTTATTGATGCGGCTTTCAGGTTCTCAATTAAAATGTAAAATATTTTATTTTTAGTCGATTTAAATTTTTGAAAAATGATATAAAAATAACACTTTGTCGGAATTGTCTTACAGTTCAACCGATTTATATTGCGATCTATCAGGAGACTATTTTACAGTCGCGTATAAGGATTTAACCCTAATTTCTATTGAAATAGCAAAAAGCGGTTTTTAAGTAACCGGCAATCAAGTTTTGCTACGAATTGTATTGGTCTCTACACAGAATGGTAGCAGGGCAATTTTAAAAATAGTATGGGTTTATACTGGATAACAATAAAACAAGAATGATTATAAGAATGCAAGGATTGAGTCATGACCACCTATATGATTATAGGGAGTTTCTTGGTGTTCTGTGTCGTGCTCATGGCATGGAAGCAGCTAAGGAATAGCCCAAAACCACAAGACAGCGCCTTAAAACAGCGCGCTATTTTTAATCCAAATGAACAACTGACGTTTACACGCCTGAAAGAAGTATTGCCTGATTATATTGTACTGGCCCATGTTTCTTATGATGCACTACTTACCACCAAATTTGGTCGTACCCGGCACAAGTATCGTGATCTGATTGCAGATTTTGTGATTCTGGATCAGCAATATCAGATTGTTGCCATTGTAGCCGTCGATGATCCGGTGATTTTAAAACGTCCGCAGCAGGCGCAATTTCAGGATGCTTTGTTGACTATGGCCGGTTATCGGGTCATTCGCTATGAAGATGTACCAGAATACTATCAGTTACGAGGAGATTTCCTGCGTGAGCAGGAGCATTCCAGTAAAGACCAGAGATTTACCGCTGTGAATGATCTCAAAAAATATCATCTCTATTCAGATCTGGAACGACGTAAAGTCAAAGCATTAAACTGATAGAACCTAAACGAAAAAAAGTATACTAAGTGCATACTTTTTTCTATTTTAGATGAGTAGAAATTAGGCCTGAATAGAAGCCTATTCAGGTTTGACGGCTACGACAGTCAGTTCCACTAACACGCGTGGATCATACAGTTTGGCTTCGACACAGGTGCGGGGCAGAGCTTGAATATCCGCTACCCAGGCATCCCAGACTTCATTAAACGCAGCATAATCTTTTTCAATATCTTTGAGATAAATCGTCACTGACATGATCTGGCTTTTATCAGTACCGGCATCCGCCAGGAACTGGTCGATAATATCCAGTGTCTGCTGGGTTTGACCTTTGATATCCAGATCCAGGTCTGTTGCCAGCTGGCCGGCAAGATGAACCAGATTGCCGGCAATGGCGATCTCAGAAAAGCGTTGTGAAACATGCAAACGTTGAACAGACATCAGCTTAATCCTTGGTTTTTGGCATCAAGGCTGCGACTAATGCAGTCAATAGGCAGCCTATCGCAAGATAGATGGCTACATAATGCCATGAACCATCACCCCAAATCACTAAGGAGGCTGCAATCATTGGGGTAAAACCACCACCAATAATACTGGCGACCTGATAACCGACTCCGGCACCGCTATAGCGATATTCCGTACCAAATAGCGAGGTAAAAATCGGTTGATGCACGCTGACCACCATGTCATGCGCGACATTGGCCAGTAGAATGGCGCCAACAATAATCATCCAGGTATTTTGTGCATCCAGTGCCATAAAAAACGGAAAGGCAGACAGTGCACCGATCAGACCACCCCAGACGCACATGGTTTTATGCTGGATTTTATCCGATAGCCAGGCAAAGAAAGGAATACTGAAACAGCTGATCGCACCGACCATCAGGGTGATATTCAGGAAGAACTGTTTGTCCATGCCCAGATTATTGGTGGAATAGTTTAGGGCAAAGTTGGTGACCAGATACATGGTCAGCAATTCGGTCAAACGTAAGGCAATAATATAAAAGAAAGCTTTAGGATGTTTGCTGATGGCCTGCAAGATTGGCAGTTTTTCTGGATGATGATCTGCCTTAATCACTTTCTCTACGAATTCTTGAGATTCATCCTGATCACGGCGAATCCACATCGCAATCCCGATCAGCACGATACTGGCAATAAACGGAATGCGCCAAGCCCATTCAGCAAAAGCCTCTTCACCCAGTGTAACAATAATGATCGATACCGCACCCGTTGCCAGTACCAGACCTACGCCATAGCCGACCTGAACACCACTGCTATAAAAGGCTTTTTTGCCTTTAGGGGCATTTTCCACCGCCATCAGGGCAGCACCACCCCATTCACCACCGACTGCAAAGCCTTGAATGGCACGCAGGGTCACCAGTAAAACCGGTGCCCACCAGCCAATGGCTTCGAAATTAGGTAAAAAACCAATCCCGACGGTGGAAATCCCCATCAGGACCACAGTCAGAACCAGCATTTTCTTGCGGCCGAGCTTGTCGCCGAAATGACCAAATACCACACCGCCTAGAGGACGAAACAGGAAGCCTACCCCAAAGGTGGCTAAAGCCGCCAAGGTACCCATATTGGCACCAATGCTTGGGAAAAACTGGTCTTTAAAAATTAAGGCCGCAACAATGCCGTAAAGGAGAAAATCATACCAATCGACAACAGCACCAACAAAACTGGATAACGCCGCTTTACGCGCGTGTCGTTCTTGAATAACAGAAGAATTTACAGAGGACATGCAGGGAGGGATTCCATGAGATACATCAGAGTTGCCCTGTAATATTCGGATTTGATCGTCACGCCAATCACAGGACAGTATGCTGAAAGTAAAGGTGATTTTCAGCATCTCAGCACATACATGGATAATGCATTGCGCAGATAGAGTACTCCAAAAATTCAAAATGTAAAAACAAAGTTGCCGTATTTTTAAACTAACGTCTAATACTTGTACAAAATAGGCTTAAAGTAGCAGCAATTGCGTTTCTGTTTCACGTGCAGCGAGCTGATAGACGCCAAGCCCAATCAGCCGAAACTGCAGTTGAGGAGTAATATGCATCTCTTGAAGCAATAAGTGTAAAGCCTGCTCCAGTTCTTGCGGGCTACGCAGCAGCTGGCTGAAGCTTTTACTATGCTGCATGGTCTGAAAATTTTTCATTCTCAGTTTTACAGTAACCCCGCGGGCAGAGAGCTGTTTTTTTTCCAGACTCTGCCAGAGCTGGGCAATTAATGGCTGCCAGTAAGGCTGGCATTGCGGTAAATACAGATCATCATCGAAAGTCGTTTCCTTGGAAATCTGTTGGCGTTCCCGTTCAGCTTCAACTGGCCGATCATCAATGCCTTGAGCATAAAGAAAAAGACGCCGTCCATATTTGCCAAAATGCTGAATCAGGATTGCTTCTTCAATCTGCTGTAAATCTCCCAAGGTTTCCAGATTCAAACTTTTTAGTTTTTCTTGAGTGACTTTGCCTACACCGGGAATTTTCTTGAGCGGAAGATCCTGAATAAAACGCTGCACCTGTGAAGGTTTGATGACACAGATTCCATTTGGCTTATGCCAGTCAGAGGCGATTTTAGCGAGAAATTTATTCGGCGCCACGCCAGCAGAAGCGGTTAGTCCAGTAGTTTGAAAAATATCTTCACGAATGCGCATTGCCACTTCAGTGGCACTCGGAATCTGCTGCAAATTTTCGGTGACATCCAGATAAGCTTCATCAAGTGAAAGCGGTTCGATGACCTTGGTATAAGTTTGAAATATCTGATGAATCTGCGCAGAGACCTGACGGTATTTGGCAAAATCCGGTTCAATCACGATGACCTGAGGACAGAGCTTACGTGCTTGAGTCATCGGCATGGCAGAGCGTAGTCCGAACTCGCGGGCCGGATAGGAGGCAGCCGCCACTACTGCCCGCGGATGATGCGAGGCAATCACCACAGGTAGAGCGTTCAGCTCTGGACGTTCACGTAGCTCAACCGAAGCGTAGAAGGCATCCATATCGATATGAATAATTTTGCGCATATCCAGTATCTTAAGTGGCTTTAGCTGGATTGGGAAGAGACCGGATTGACAAGTAAACAGGCTAAAGCATCATTCAATATGAAGCATATCCTGCCTAGATGACCCAATATCCATTTCATTGTTGAATCAGTGAGGAATTGGGTTTATTTCTTGGCCGGAGGCTTGGGCTGATCCTGGGTTGGAATACTGTTCTTCTGTAAAAATTTGATCCAGTCCTGCTCTGAGCCATAAAACACGTTGAGATCCACAGTACGGGCAATGCCGGGAATTTCACCTTGACTGGTATGTTGCCAGAAGGTCCATTTAGGCTGACCCTTTAAATCTGGTAAACCTTGGTACTCACGTACCCAGAGCGGTACGTCAGTAAACTCTCCCGCCAGCACGATATTATAAAAAGATTTCGACACATAGAAGATCGGCTGCTTGCCATAATGGTGTTTTAAGGCATCATGCATGATCCGGATTTCCTTGAGCAGCTGCTCTTTGGAGTAGTGATTAATGCACTTGCTGTCATATTCCAGATCCATGACAGGGGGCAGGGCATCACTTTTACGCGGGACAGACTCTATAAAATTCTGAGCCTGAATACTGCCATCACGGCAAAGCCGGTAAAAATGATAAGCACCGACCAGAAAGCCCTGTTCGCGGGCCTGCAGCCAGTATTCCTGAAACTTGGTATCTTTAAAATCACCGCCTTCTGTGGATTTTAAATAGACAAATTTATATTTCTGTTTTGGGATTTTCTTCCAGTCTATTTCTTTCTGATGATGGGAAACATCGAAACCATGAATTGGATAATCTGCTGCATGCGCTGACGGCTGTTTGAAAACCAGCAGATAAAGCACAGACGTCACCACAAGTGTAATCAGCAGCCCGACTGCAATTACTGAGTATTTTTTCCAGTTGCTAGAGGTGGGAGCTGTTTTCATGTGCACGGTGGCCTGATTTACGGATATTCATATCGAGTATATATTCTGCCCTAGACTGGCGTATTTTTGGGAATATGCCAGAAAATATAGGCAGCAATAATATTAATACAGCCCAGACAGAGCAGCGAAACATGGAAGGCATTGTCCAGCTGTTCAGGGCCGAAGTAGGCACTAAACATATTCACCAGCGTACCCGCCAGTGCCACCCCGATACTCATTGACAGCATCATAATCATCGACAGGAAACTGTTGCCACTGCTGGCGTCCTGCTGGCTTAAATCTTTTAAAGTTAACGTATTCATTGAGACAAATTGCAGGGAATTCAGAATCCCGAACACAAAGAAATGAATGGCTCTTAGCCAGATTGGGGTTTCCGCCGTAGTCAGAGCAAAACTGGCGATACATAAACCGACCAGCAAGGTATTGATCAATAAGACTCTGCGATAACCAAAACGCTGAATGATTTTGCGGATAATCGGTTTAGATGCTAAAGAACCGAGTACGGTTGGAATCATCAGTAAACCGGTAATAAAAGGTTCAAAACCAAAAGCGACCTGCAACATTAAAGGCAATAAAAACGGAATCGAGTTGCCGCCGAGTCGGGCAAAGAAATTACCCAGAATGCCAATCGAATAGATCTTATTTTTAAATAATTTACTGCGAAAAAGCGCGTTCAGATGAGTATGCGAATGGTAGGCGTAGATGAGTGAGGCAATCAGGCCACTTCCGATCAGACTTAAGCTCCACCAGAGGGGATATTGTGGATTGGCAAAGTTTTCAATCCCCAGACACAAACCAATCATCGCAATGACCAGCAGAATAAAACCGCCAAAATCAAAACGCTGTACCGTTGGTTCAGTGATATTCGGCATAGCTTTAAAGGTGATCAACGCGCCAAGCAGACCAATTGGCAGATTGATCAGGAAAATCCAGTGCCAGGACAGGTATTCCACCATCCAGCCACCTAAGGTGGGGCCAATCAGAGGGCCCATTAGCCCGGCCAGACTCATCAGGCTCATGGCGGACAGAAACTGGGTACGAGGAATAATTTTCAGCATGGCCAGTCGTCCGACTGGAAGCAGCAAAGCACCGCCAATACCCTGAAATACCCGATAAACCAGCAGTTCATTCAGATTCTCAGACCAGGCACAGCCCAGTGAGGCCAGAGCAAAAATAATGATTGCTGCAAAATAGATATTCCGAACTCCAAAGCGATCGGCCAGCCAGCCACTCAAGGGAATACAGGCCGCTACTGAAAGTACATAGGCCACCACCACACTATGCATCCGTAGCGGATCTTCCTGAAGATTGCTGGCAATCGCAGGCAAGGCGGTATTGATAATGGTGGTATCGAGGCCCTGCATGAAAAAGCCAATCGATACCAGCAAGACCAGCAGTCTGAATTCAGGTTGTAGAGATTGATGCGTAGGAGTGACATTCATGGATTTAAAAAATCATCTATTTTGAATAGTTTAAAGAAACCTATGCAGCAGTGTGACTGAAATAAAAAGGATTGTGAATAGGAGTCGTGTAGACAAAATGCTAATGAATTCACAGCCTGATTTCAGTTATTGAAGGGGAAAGGTAGAAGATATATTCCTACACCTTGATCAGCGCAAGCTGATGCAGAGTCATAAATGCATCATCTGTGAAGTACTTCAAACTTTTTTTAAGGAGCAGGCTACAAAAAAATATGACGGAAATGTCATGAAAATGAAATAAAACCGTCATAATCTGGGGCAAACTTCCAGAACTGCTGTACTGGGAACTGTCTAGTAAAAGGTTTTGTACTTATGACCATCGAGATTCTGATGGTAGTTGGCTTCTGTCTGGCCGCCTATTCCATCGTGGGGAATGATGTTCCGCAAACATTAGGAACATTTATTTCATCGAACTCACATCGCCCATGGTGGGTACTCTGGATTTACATCAGTACTATTCTGGTTGTGGTGTTAATTTATGGCTGGTTTGCTTCTGGGGTAGGGGATGCCTCTTATGGACGTCTGGAAACCATTCCTTTTCCTGAAGATGGGGTTACCTGGCTATATGTGGTACCACCTCTTTTACTGATCATTTTGACCAAATATGGCATTCCGGTAAGTACTACTTTCTTGGTGCTCACGATCTTCTCCCCGAGCAGTCTGGGTTCCATGCTGACCAAGTCAATGATGGGTTATGCCGTCGCTTTCTTTGTGGCGATTGTGATCTATCGTCTAGTCATGAAAAAACTCGCGGTCTATTTCAGTGAAACCCGTGATCAGCAACACTCCCCAATGTGGATGGCTTTACAATGGCTATCTACGGCATTCCTGTGGAGCCAGTGGCTGATCCAGGATCTGGCCAATATTTTTGTTTATGTGCCGCGTCAGGTGCCGTTTGAGTTCCTGATCTTTGCCATTTCTGTATTTGTCATCCTGCTGGGCATGATTCTTTACCAGCGTGGTGGAGCTATCCAGAATATTGTCGATACCAAGACTGGGGTGACCGATGTCCGTTCTGCTACGATTATCGACTTCATTTATGCGCTGATTCTGCTGGTGTTCAAAGAGTGGAGTAACATCCCGATGAGTACCACTTGGGTATTCTTGGGGTTACTGGCTGGTCGTGAATTTGCGATTTCGATGCTGGTGACCGAAGTCAATAAACACCGTACTTCACGGAATGTCAGCAAAGATGCGATGAAACTGATGTTTGGCCTAGCCATTAGTGTGTTCCTGGCGACGACTTTGCCTTGGTTCTATCACACGATTTCCGGTTAATATCTTTGTATATAAGTGAAAAAAGCGAGCATCAAGCTCGCTTTTTTCATGGCTTTAAATCATTGGTATCTAAAGCAGATGAAAAAAATTAAACTACAAAACGTTGCGGAGCATCCAGATTCAGCAAGGTGGTATAAATCTGATCTGCATGTTCACAGACAATCAGTTTAGCCCGATGCTGGGGTGGCAAGAAGCCTTCCTGCACGGCAAGATCAAGCTGGGCAATCAGTGGATTATAAAAACCATTCACGTTATAGAGCATCATCGGTTTTTGATGCTGGTTCAGCTGACCCCAGGTTGCAATTTCCAGAATTTCTTCAAAGGTTCCTAAACCACCCGGCAAGGCGACAAAGGCACAGGCCCGGTCTGCCATCATGGCCTTACGTTGATGCATGCTGGTGACAATATGCAGTTCTGTGAGTTGAGGATGAGCAATCTCATAATCCAGCATAAATTCCGGAATCACCCCCACCGCTTCACCACCATGCTGAATCATGGTGTCTGCCACCTGGCCCATCAGACCAATACTGGCGCCGCCATAGACCAGACCAAAACCATGTTCGGCCAGACCTTGAGAAAGTTGAATCGCTTTTTCCAGATAAATCGGTTTGTTGCCGGCACGAGAGCCACAGTATAAAGCCACTAGCGGGCGTGTTGTTTTTGGGGAGTTATCATTAAAATAATCGGTCATTTCCATTACACTTTGCATTTATTTTTTTCACCTTATCATTTTTTTATCTACTTACTATAACTTAGTTAACAAATATGACAATTCCATGAGCCGGCCTCATTTTAGGACAAAATCTTTCATTCAAATTCATCCATAATCCCGGATGAAAACAGGTGAATTTCATGCTGTTCTTGATATACTGAAAGTCTGTCTTACTACAATAGAACTCACATGGGTAGTCGAAGTTGGCGCTTTAATTTAATAAAACGTCACATTATCAAGTCTTTAATTCAAGTCGGGTATCAACCTGTATCTCATCATGCAAATACTTGCCTTTCTCCTCGGTTAGAGGAGCAGATGCGATGATTTTTGAATGGATGTCAGATCCCTCTGCCTGGATTGGCTTACTCACACTGATTGTTCTTGAAATTGTACTCGGGATCGATAACCTGGTCTTTATTGCAATTCTGGCGGAAAAGCTTCCACCCGAACAGCGTAATGCAGCGCGTATTACCGGTCTGGGCTTGGCGCTGTTAATGCGACTGGTGTTGCTGGCATCGATTGCCTGGGTCGTAACGCTTACTGAACCGCTATTCCATATCTTTGAGCATCCATTTTCAGGACGCGACCTGATCTTATTATTCGGTGGTGTATTCCTGCTGTTTAAAGGCACTATGGAGCTGCATGAGCGTCTGGAAGCCAAACCTGTGACCAAGGAAGAAAATCCGGTTCAGGCGGTGTTCTGGATGGTGATTGTGCAGATCGTGGTACTGGACGCCGTGTTCTCGCTCGACAGCGTGATTACTGCGGTTGGTATGGTCAAAGATCTGTCTGTGATGATGATCGCCGTGATTATTGCGGTCGGTATCATGTTGTGGGCCTCTAAAGCCCTCATGGATTTCGTCAACAAGCACCCGACAGTAGTGATTCTCTGTCTGGGCTTCCTGATGATGATTGGTTTCTCGCTGGTGGTTGAAGGCTTCGGTTTCCATATTCCAAAAGGCTATCTGTATGCCGCGATTGGTTTCTCGGTGATTGTCGAGTTCATTAACCAGACCATGAAACGCAATCAGGAAAAAATGGTGACGACAACTGATATGCGTTACCGTACTGCGTCTGCCGTAATGCGTATGCTGGGCGGTAAACTGGCTCAGGACAATGATTCTTCTGAACCGGAAGATGTACTGGCGACTCGTGCCTTTGCTGATGAAGTCTTTGATGACGACGAAAGTGGAGTCTACCATAGCGTTATGGTGCAGGGCGTACTTGGCCTGTCAGAACGTCCGGTGAAATCGGTGATGACACCGCGTCCTGAACTGGAATGGATTGATCTGGAAAATGATCATGCCAGTATCAAAGAGCAGTTATTGCATATGAGCCATTCACGCCTGATTGTGGCGCGTGGTGAGCTGGACAATATTGCCGGTGTGGTATTGACCCATAAAGTCCTGAATGAATACATCGAAACAGGTATTTTGGACTTCGAAAAACATCTGCGTGAACCAGTGATTGTGCATGAAAATGCTCAGGTCTTAATGGTGATGGATCAGTTGCGTCAGGCACCGCTACAAATGGCACTGGTATTGAATGAATATGGTTCAATTGAAGGGGTGGCGACACCGATTGATGTGCTGGAAGCGATTGCCGGTGAATTCCCGGATGAAGACCAGCTAGAAGCAGCTGTAGAAAGCCTGGAAGATGGCAGCCTGATTCTGGATGGTTCGACCGATATTCGCCACGTGTCACTGCTTCTGGATCGCGATCTGGTCAATGAAACAGAAGAATATTCGACATTGTCGGGCTATATTCTGTTCCATCTGGGGCGCTTACCGGAAAATGGCGAAAAGCTCGAAGCAGATGATTATATCTTTGAGGTGGTCACGATGGACGGCCACAAGATTGATAAGGTGCATATTGTTGCTCCAGCGAACCGGAAAGACTAGTTCAACGCCTGAAGAGGCCAGCTAAAAGTTTGCTAAAATAGCCCGCATTGTCGGGCTATTTTTTATGGAATCAATATGTCAGAAGCATGTCCATGTGGACGAGGTGAATATGCAAGCTGTTGCCAGCCACTGCATCAGGGTCAGCAATTTTCCCAAAGCGCCGAGCAATTAATGCGCTCGCGGTATAGTGCCTTTGCCAAGCATGAAATTGATTATATCCAGCAGACTACCGCCCGTGGACAGCAGCAGGCTTTGGACATGCCAGCCATTGCTGAATGGAGTAGGATCAATCAATGGCTGAAGCTGGAAATCGTGCAAGCGAATGAAAAACTGGACAAGACCCATGCGCTGGTCGAGTTCAAAGCACATTATCACGATGGCAAGCAGGCCCAGATTCATCATGAAATTTCACATTTTGTGAAGTTCGAGAATCGCTGGTACTTTCTGGATCCAACGACAGATCAACAGCTGTGCATCTGTGGCTCCGGGAAAAAATTTAAGCAATGTTGTGCGCATTTTTTATAATTTTCACATAGATTTAGCTTAGAATAGCCGCCATCTCAAAGCCTCAGGTGGAAGCAGGGCGATGTTACTGACCGTCATCTATATTATTGCAATTACCGCTGAAGCCATGACCGGAGCCTTGTCTGCCGGTCGGCGTAGTATGGACTGGTTTGGGGTTACGATCATTGCCTGTGTTACGGCGCTCGGTGGTGGTTCGGTGCGTGATGTACTGCTTGGCCATTATCCCTTGACTTGGGTCAAACACCCGGAATATTTGGTACTGACCTGTTGTGCAGCCTTTGTCACCATCCTGATTGCCAAATGGATGCGTCATTTACGCAATATCTTCCTGGTACTGGATGCCTTGGGCCTGATTGGCTTTACCATCATTGGCTGCCAGATTGCGCTGGAAATGGGGCATGGTTTTGTAGTCAGTGCGGTCGCCGGGGTTCTGACCGGAGTATCGGGCGGTATTTTACGTGACATTTTATGTAATGATGTGCCTTTAGTCTTCCGCCGTGAACTGTATGCCAGTATTTCCTTTGTTGCAGTCATCTTCTACTGGCTCTGCAGCAATTTCGGTCTGTCACTCGAACTGACCATTATTTCCACCCTGATTTTTGGCTTTAGTTTGCGTTTGATTGCGATCTATTTCGGTCTGGAAATGCCGAAGTTTATCTATAAGGATGATGACGAACAGTCCGCTTCATCCAAAGACGAATCTTGATATGAATTATGGTAACTGCGGGAGGGAAAACTTCCCGCAGGCGTACGTATTCGTAGTATAAAAAAATAAAAAATCAAACCTCCTGTTGGGACAGCAGCACCTCCCGTTTCACCTGATCAGAGATTTTTGTTATGGATTTAGTTTCTCGGATACAGCGCTTGCCGATCGGCAAGTTCCACTACACTCTTTTATGGGTGATTGGTCTTGGCTGGATGTTTGATGCCATGGATACGGGATTGATTTCCTTTATTCTGGCGAAAATGGCTGAAGACTGGCAGATGACCGCTGACCAGAAAAGCTGGGTGGTTTCGATCGGTTTTATCGGTATGGCGATTGGAGCGATTTTCTCAGGTGGACTGGCAGATCGCTGGGGACGTAAAACGGTATTTGCCAGTACGCTGGTGGTTTATAGTCTGGCAACCGCTGCCTGTGCCTTTGCACCTAATCTAACCTGGTTACTGGTATTCCGTTTTATTGTCGGTCTGGGATTAGGGGGTCAGTTGCCGGTTGCTGTGACACTGGTCAGTGAATATATCCCGGCACGGGTACGTGGTCGTTTCATTGTGCTGCTGGAAAGTTTCTGGGGCTTGGGCTGGCTGGTGGCTGCGCTGGTTTCGCGTTTTGTGATTCCTGATTTTGGTTGGCAAGCTGCATTCATGATTGGCGGGATACCGGCACTGTATGCCATCGTAATCTGGAAACTGGTGCCTGAGTCGGTGCCGTATCTGATCAATCGTGGCCGGGTAGATGAAGCACAGGCTCTGGTTAAAAAGATTGAGCGCAAATGCGGCGTCGAAGTCATGGAAATCTTTGAAGTTAAACCTGTGGCTGCCAAGCAGAATATCTCGTTTACCCAGCTCTGGAGTGGTATTTTTGCCCGCCGAACCTTGATGCTGTGGCTGATCTGGTTTGGGATCGTTTTCTCCTACTATGGTATTTTTACCTGGTTACCAAGCCTTCTGGTCAAGGAAGGCTATACCATCGTGCAGTCTTTTGAATATGTCCTGGTCATGATTCTGGCGCAATTGCCGGGTTATATTGCGGCAGCATGGCTAGTCGAAAAACTCGGTCGTAAGGCAACTTTAGCTGGCTTTATCGGCATGTGTGCGATTTCAGCCTATTTCTTTGGCCAGTCCGGTAGTGTCACTGAAATTGTGATCTGGGGCTGTCTGATGTCCTTCTTTAATCTGGGAGCATGGGGCGTTCTCTATACTTATACCCCAGAACAATATCCAACCAATATCCGTGCTTTTGGTTCAGGCTGGGCCGGTGCAATTGGCCGTATTGGCGGGATTGCTGCACCCTTTGCCGTAACCCATTTGATGGGGATGCCAAATGGTTTCAGTTACGTCTTTACCATGTTTACTGCAGTATTAATCGCAGTAGCTGTGGTCATTTTAGTCCTGGGTGAAGAGACCAAGGGCAAGACGCTAGAATCTATGGGTTTATAAGGTTGGTGATTTTTTAGTTGCTCAGCTGCTATAAAGTGGATATTTTTAGCCCATAAGACACGATTTGTCGCGCTGTGTAGTTTACTGCCCTTGTGCAGCACACAGCCGCGACTTAGCATAAGAAACATTGATACAAAAACGAATTTTAGGATTATAGGTTGTTATGACAAGCCTTGCGCATCATGCGACAGAAAACCGTTCCGTAGCCGAATTTACCGAACAAGCTTATTTAAATTATGCCATGTACGTGATTATGGATCGTGCATTGCCACATATCAGTGACGGTTTGAAACCGGTACAGCGCCGTATTGTCTATGCCATGAGTGAACTGGGTCTGAAATGGACCAGTAAACCGAAAAAATCGGCACGTACTGTCGGGGATGTACTGGGTAAATACCATCCGCATGGTGACTTGGCCTGTTATGAAGCCATGGTCTTAATGGCGCAGCCATTCAGTTATCGCTATCCATTTATTGAAGGACAGGGCAACTGGGGTTCACCGGATGATCCGAAGTCTTTCGCGGCGATGCGTTATACCGAAGCCAAGCTGTCGCAATATAGTGAACTGCTTTTATCCGAGCTAGGACAAGGTACCTGTGACTGGCAGGATAACTTCGATGGTTCGATGAAAGAACCGATCAACTTACCGGCACGTGTTCCGAATATCCTGCTAAATGGTACCACCGGGATTGCTGTGGGGATGGCGACTGATATTCCGCCGCATAACTTGCGCGAAGTAGTGAAAGGTACTATCGCTCTGATTCGCAATCCGAACCTGACCGATGCCAAAATGGCAGAATACATTCCGGGACCGGATTTACCGACCAAAGCGGAAATCATTACGCCACCCTCCGAACTGCTTAAAATCCAGACCACGGGTCGTGGCAGTTACCGCATGCGTGCGGTATATACCATTGATAAAAATGAAATCGTGATTACCGAATTGCCATATCAGGTATCCGGTTCAAAAATTATCAGTCAGATCGCGGACCAGATGCAGGCGAAAAAGCTGCCATTGGTCACTGATGTTCGTGATGAATCTGACCATGAAAATCCAACACGTTTAGTGGTGGTATTGCGTTCGAACCGTATTGATGCGGAAGCGGTAATGAGCCATCTGTTTGCGACTACAGATCTGGAATCCAGCTATCGTGTCAATATGAACATGATTGGTGCGGATGGCCGTCCACAGGTGAAATCGATTCGTCGTATTCTGCTGGAATGGATCGAAATCCGAAAAACCACCGTCACTCGCCGTTTGCAATACCATCTGAACAAGATCGAAAAACGTCTGCATATTCTTGGCGGTTTGATCATTGCCTACTTAAATATTGATGAAGTAATTCGGATTATTCGTGAGGAAGATCAGCCTAAACCAGTGTTGATGGAACGTTTTGGCATTGATGAGATTCAGGCCGAAGCTATTTTAGAACTCAAACTGCGTCATCTGGCCAAGCTCGAAGAAATGGAACTGCGCCGCGAACAGGAAGAGCTGGAAGCTAAGGCTGCCGTGATTCGTGAGCAGCTGGCTAATCCTGAGTCTTTAAAAACCTTGATCATCAATGAACTCAAAGAGGATGCAAAGAAATTTGGTGATGATCGTCGTTCTCCAATCGTACAACGTGCCGAAGCCGCTGCTATTGATGAAACTGAAATGCTGCCAGCGGATCCTGTAACGGTAGTATTGTCTGAAGCGGGCTGGATTCGCTGTGCCAAAGGGCATGAAGTGGATGCTGAAAATCTGAATTTCCGTGCGGGCGATCAGTATCTCAGTCATGCCCAAGGTAAGTCTAATCAACGCGTCTATGTATTAGACGATAGTGGCCGTAGCTATGGCTTGCCAATCAATAGCCTGCCATCGGCACGAGGGCTTGGTGAACCATTGAGTTCAAAACTGTCTCCGGCAAGTGGAGTCGGTTTCAAGCAGGTATTGGTCGCTGAAGATGATGCGGAAATCCTGGCAGTCAGCAGTAAAGGCTATGGATTTAAAACCCAGGCCAAGCAGCTGGATACCAATGCCAAAGCAGGTAAAGCTTTCCTGAATCTATCTGAAGGTGCACAGGTCATGAACCTGCAACCGCTGGAAGATGCAACTCATGTTGCACTACTTAGTTCAGCTGGCCGTCTGCTGATTGTTGATCTGTCGGAATTACCTGTACTCAATAAAGGTAAAGGTAATAAATTGATACAACTTGAAGATAAAGATCAAATTTTATCCATGACAATATTGAAACTTGATGAAATAATTCAAGTGCTTGCAGGACAGCAACAATTAAAACTTAAAGGGGATGACCTGCAAAAATATATTGGGAAACGAGGCTCTAAAGGAACCCTGTTACCACGTGGATATCAAAAAGCAAATAAACTGTTGATTCAAAGATAATACTAGCATCCATGAATCGAAATACGTTATATATGAGTAACGATTCGACAAATGGATGCAATGTTGCACATATACAAGTCTAAAAAATGACGTGCAGCATTGAAAAAAACAGTTGAACTACTAAGGATTATGATTGGAGAGATTGGCATTATGGAAAAAATTTGGTTCGCTGAATACCAAAAAACAGGGATTCCAGAAACTGTAGAATTACCAGCAGAAAATACATCTCTGGTTGATATTTTTGAACGCAATTTCCAAAAATTTGGCTCACGTGATGCCTTTATCTTTATGGATAAGACTTTAACGTTCAATGAGTTGGAAGAAGCTAGTCGTAAATTCGCAGCATATTTACAAAGTTTGGGTCTGGCAAAAGGCACACGTGTTGCCGTAATGATGCCAAACGTTCTTCAGTATCCGGTCGTAGCATTGGGGGTGTTCCGCGCTGGTTTAGTACTGGTGAATGTAAATCCACTGTATACATCACGTGAGCTTGAGCATCAGTTAAAAGATTCTGGCGCTGAAGTTCTGGTCATTATTGAGAACTTTGCCAGCGTTTATCAGTCAATTATTGGCAAAACGCCTGTGAAACACGTGATTGTTGCTTCTGTGGGTGACATGCTGGGTGCTTTAAAAGGTACTTTGGTGAACTTTGTATTGCGTTCAGTACGTAAGCAGATTCCGGCATGGGATATTCCAGGTCACATCAAGTTCAATGCTGCATTAAACAAAGTAAATCCAAGCAACTATAAACGCCCTGAATTGACTTTAAGTGATACTGCAGTACTTCAGTACACAGGTGGTACTACTGGTGTTTCTAAAGGTGCTGAACTGACCCATCGTAACCTGGTTGCTAACCTGTTGCAGTGTGACGGTATCTTCCAGAGCAAATTCGGTGCGCAAGATGGCCAGCCAGATGACCGTATTTTCTGTGCTTTACCACTTTATCACATCTTTGCTTTCATGGTCTGTGCACTTTACGGCATGTATAAAGGTCAGGCGAACGTTCTGATTCCTAACCCGCGTGACCTGCCTGCGGTGATGAAAGAATTACGTAAATACCAGCCAACATTCTTCCCTGCTGTGAACACACTGTTTAATGCGCTTGTAAACAACGAAGAGTTCAAGCAACTGGATCATAGCCGTTTAAAAATGGCGATGGGCGGTGGTATGGCTGTTCTGCCTTCTACTGCAGAAGCTTGGAAGAAAATTACTGGCACTAACATCATTGAAGGTTATGGCCTGTCTGAAACTTCTCCAGTAGCAACTGCGAACCCACCGGCATCTGAAGCATTTAGCGGTACGATTGGTATTCCGTTACCTTTGACTGAAGTTGCAATTCTGGATGATGACGGTAATGAAGTTGCACTCGGTGAGCAGGGTGAAATCTCAATCCGTGGTCCACAGGTGATGAAAGGCTATTGGAACCGTCCGGATGAAACCGATAAAGTGATGGTGAATGGCTTCTTCCGTACCGGTGATATCGGTGTAATGGATTCACGTGGTTATATCAAAATCGTTGACCGTAAGAAAGACATGATTCTGGTCTCTGGCTTCAACGTTTATCCTTCTGAAATTGAAGAAGTTGTTGCGAAACATCCAAAAGTTCTGGAAGTGGCTGCAATTGGTGTACCAGATGAAAAATCAGGTGAAGTGCCAAAACTGTTCGTTGTGAAGAAAGATCCTTCATTGACGACTGAAGAAGTTCTGGCATTTGCGAAAGAAAATCTGACCGGTTATAAACGTCCACGTTATGTTGAATTTATGGATGAATTACCGAAATCTAACGTAGGCAAAATCCTGCGTAAAGACCTACGTAAGACTGCATAAATCTTGCAATAAAAAAGCGCCTAAGGGCGCTTTTTTTAATTCTCTTTTTTCATTAGCCAGCGGTCGAAGTAAGGACGTCCTACACCGATCACACCCAAAAAAATAAACATGGTACCAAACTGGCGGTTAAATCCTCTCAAATTAAAACTGCCATAACTGAGAATATTATCTATCAGGCAATAAATGATGATTGCGACCACCCAGTGCCAGATCGGCATGCGTTTGATGCCCACGGCATAGAAGGCAATCCATAAGATGGCAAAGGTAAAGAGGGGAGACCAGATATTCATATTGGCACAAATGACCGCTATCAGAAATGCAACAATCGGCAATACGATTTTTAATACGCGATCCACTTGACGTTGATGCTGGCGCTGTTTCTCGAGGACATCGAACATTTCATTTTGATCAGGGCTGACCATAGTGAATCCTTAATCATTTATAAAAACACTCTATTTAACAAAATTTATTCACGAAACGCCATGCTATGATAGACATAAAAATTCTCAAGAGAAAAATCAGATGCATAGCATTAGTGGGGTTATCTATCTCATTTTGGCAGCTTGTCTTTTACCTTATGTTTTTACCTTGATTGCGAAAAAATCGGCAGGGTTTCGTGCAAAAGACAATCAGAATCCGCGGGCATTTTTAGAAAAGTCTACAGGCCTGGCCAGTCGCGCCAATGCCGCTCAGCAGAACAGCTTTGAAAGCTTACCGCTCTTTATCGCCTCGATTCTGATGGCAGAATATATGGTCGTGCCGCAAAGTCTGGTGATGACCTTTGGGATTGCCTATCTGGTTTTTCGGGTCATCTATGGGATCTGTTATCTGGCGAACTGGTCGACCTTACGTTCAATTGTCTGGCTGTTATCTTTATTATGTCCAATAACCTTACTGCTGTTAATTATCAAAATCTCTTAAGCTTAAAATAAAGCAGGTCGAGATATTTACAGTTCGATATTTTAAAATCAAAAAAAATCTGTAAAAACCGTTATAATTATCGCGGTTTTTAAAAGATATAACTTGTTAAAGAGTGATGCTATGAGCTACAGCAATATCCCAGCGGGTAAAGATGCGCCAAACGACATCTATGTCATTATTGAAATTCCTGCAAATGCAGCACCAATCAAATATGAAATCGATAAAGATTCTGATGCATTATTTGTAGACCGTTTCATGGGTACAGCAATGTTCTACCCAGCAAACTATGGTTATGTACCAAATACACTTTCTCTAGATGGCGATCCTCTAGACGTATTGGTCGTAACTCCACATCCAGTAGAGCCAGGTTCAGTCATTCGTTGCCGTCCTGTCGGTAAACTGAACATGGAAGATGATGGTGGTGTTGATGCGAAACTGGTTGCAGTTCCACACGATAAACTGACTCCGATCTACAAAGATGTTCAAGAATATACTGATCTTCCTCCATTACTGATCAGCCAAATCGAACACTTCTTCCAGCACTACAAAGACTTGGAACCAGGTAAATGGGTTAAGTTAAGTGGTTGGGAAGGTGCTGATGTTGCTAAACAAGAAGTACTCAGCTCAATTGCAGCTTATGCAGAAGCAAATAAATAATTCATTTGCTTTTCAGTTTAAGTCTTTAACTTTTTAAAGCTTAAACAAAAAAACCTGCACATTGTGCAGGTTTTTTATTATGGCTTGAAATTCGAGTGAATTAGAATAATTTCACAGGAATGTCTAACCAAATACGCCATTCATTGGTGTCTGGCATATATGCATCATTATAAAGTTGATCTGCACGGTAAAATGAATGACGTAGACGTAAGCTTGCATCTTTGGCAAAACCAGACTGAACAGTGTATTTCACCTGGTTAAAGAATTCACTTTCTTTAGCATTATCAATTGTCATATTACCTTGATTATCAGTAGCTTTAATATCCCAACCATATACATATGCTGTAGTCCAGGTTAATCCAGGAATATTTAGACCTTTGAAGTCATAGGTATATTGAAGTTGAGCAGATTTTTCATCATTACCAATGAAGTCAGACAGGTATGAGTTTGGCATGTAAATAGTTTGATGACCATCACCGACACCACGACCTAAACCGTAGTCATAGCCTGTATTACCAAAGTTCTGTTGGTAAGCAACCATTACATTGTGCGGACCATGATTATAAGTAGTCGATAAAGCTAAAATTGTATTATCGAATGAATCATCTTGTGAACCAATTTGAGAATACAAATAAGGATTCGCTTCTTTATCCCATTTAGTGTGATAACCACTGAAATCATGAGTTAAAGTGCTTTTATCTGCTAAATCATAACTATAGTTAGCATTTACATAATGACGGTCTAAACGGTCTTTAATGTCTGTACCATAGTAAGAAGCGTTTAAAGCATCACTAAATTTATATTTCGCACCCCAAACAGTAGCGCGATCTAATTCATTGCCATCTGAATTAATCTGGCTAGAGCGCTGATTTTCAGTGAATTTACCCGCAACAAGACTTAGATTTTCAATTTCCTTACTTTCAATCAATACACCATTATAGTATTCAGGCACTAAACGTGCAGTATTGCTTGCAAGTACAGGAAGATCTAAAACTTGAGTACCATAAGTCGCTGTTGTATTTGATACTCGAGCTTTCACATATGCACCACCACGAGCCCAATGGTCATAGGCATCTTTAGTACCATCTGCATTATCTTGAGGATGAGTAGGGATCATATCGTTACCAGTATGACCATTTTTACCTAATTTGAATGAAGCATCACCAATGATACCTGCACCAAAGCCGACTACACCTTGAGTAAAACCTGAATCTAATTTGACAATTGCTGTTTGAGCGAAAGAACTCGTATCACTATTTGGTGGAGTACCTTTATAGTCACGGGTTAAATAACCAGTACGGAAAAGTACAGATCCTTCTGCGTCTTCTACAAAACCTTTAGACTCACTCTGCTCGCTAGCAAAAGCGGTTGAGATCAATGCAGCCTGAATCAAAACTGCCAATGTTAATTTTTTTGTGTTTTGCATTGGGAGAGAGCCTTATACAAATTGATGGAAATTTTTAGGAATTGTATAAGATTCGCTGAATAAATGTCATTTTTATTTACGATATTCCACTAAAGTCGATGGATTTTTTTTAATCTAAAGTGAACAATGGTAAGAGATCTAACAGTCTAAATCCTGACCATATAGTAAAAAAACAAATAAAAACAAAGATATTTTTTAAATATAAATTCTCTGAAGGGTATGACTCATGAGTGCATCAATAATATTTAAAATTAAAATTTTTAGAATGAAAAAGTTGAGTGTTCAAAATCTTCATTCTTCTGTATCAGACTCTTCATTAATAATTTCTTAAAAGTGAGAATTGATTATAAATTATTGAATTTTAATATATAAATATTTAATTTAAATATTTATAAATCCAAAAATACGCATAGATTGCCGAATAATAAAAAGTCATTCCATGAGCATCACTTTTTCTTGCTTAGCACTATTTTGAACTTTTTAATCCAGAAATTTTCTGAGTTTGAGCAAGAATCGAAAACTCGAATAGAGCAATCTGCTTCTTTACCTTTTATTTCTGCACCTTTTTTTAGCACAAAATTTAATCAAAGCGAAAATAGTTTCAAAATGGCGCAACTTGTAAATGATTATGTATAAGGGCGAAAAAAGAAAATAAATCTTTGAAAAAGGACCAGTGTTAAAAAGAATCTATCAAAGTGCTTTTTTTAAAAATTTAAATATAATTTAAAAACAAATACCTAGTGATTTATTTTATTTATATTCATCAGATTTCTGTTGTTTTATTCCAGATTGGCATAGCTCTTGCAAATTTTGAACTTGAGTTTAATCAATATCATAAAAACGTCTCAGACGATCTGGGGGAGTCATACAATGAAATCAACATTAAAAGTATTATCTTTTGCTTTACTAGGTGCTGCATCTTCTTTCACTTTAGCGGATGAACCAGCTGCTGAACATTCAGTTTCTGGAAATATCAGTGTACTTTCAAGCTATAACCTGCGTGGGATTACCAACACACCTGAAAATAGCGGAGCTACTTTACAAGGTGGACTTGACTATAATCATGCCTCTGGCTTCTATGCTGGTTGGTGGGGTTCTACCTTAGATTATTCTTTGGTTGAAGAAGGCCGTGATGCTTTTGAAAATAATTTCTATGCAGGCTACAGCCATTCGGTAAACGATGATTTGGGTTTAACGATCGGTACGACTTACTACTATTATTATGAATCTGATGAAGAAACGAATGGATTTGAACTGTTATTAGGCCTGAGCTATAAAGATTTAGGTATTACAGCACAAACTCTTCTTGAAGATACGACTTGGGGGAATGCAGGGGATACTTATATCAAAGGTACTTATAGCTATGCACTGCCTAATGACTTTAGCTTAGACACCGCTTTAGGTTTATATGCTTATGAAAAGTCAGGTGACTATGTAGAAGAGACAAGTGAAAGCTTTGGTTTCCGTCATTTTGATATCGGTTTAAGTAAACCTCTTGCAGATACTGGTGTGACTGCAAGCATCAATTACATCATCGGTGGTTATGATCGTATGGATGTGAAACAAAAGAACAAAGTAGTATTAGGATTAGGTTATAGCTTCTAATTTTCTCTGAATAAAAAAGGCGACTTTAGGTCGCCTTTTTTATTGTTTAAATGTGCTGCCCGCGATAAGACAAGGCTTCCGATAAATGCCCAGTCTGAATATCTGGACTTTGGTTAAGATCGGCAATGGTTCTGGCAACACGCAAAATGCGATGATAGCCTCTTGCTGATAAATTCAGTTTCTGCTGCGCCAGTTCAATCATTTTCTGAGCTGATGGATCGAGAGGGGCATATTGCTCCAGTTGTTTTGGACTAAGGCTCATGTTCAATGCATTTTGCCGTTCGATCTGAATATTATAGGCGCTGATCACACGCTGTCTGACCGTTTCAGAGTTTTCGACAGGTTTATTGTCTTGTAACTCCTGTGTCTGTAAAGGTGGTACGTCAATATGCAGGTCAATCCGGTCCAGTAATGGACCAGAAATCCGGTTCTGATAACGCTTGATGCTTTCAGGTGAACATTGACAGCGGCTGTCCTGATTAAATGCATAACCGCATGGACAAGGATTCATGGCTGCCACCAGTTGAAAATTGGCTGGAAAAGTAATTTGCCGGGAAGCACGTGAGATTACAATTTCTTTGGACTCAAGCGGCTGACGTAATACTTCTAAAACCTTGCGGTCAAACTCAGGCAGTTCGTCTAGAAATAAAACGCCCAAATGTGCCAGTGTGATCTCTCCAGGTTTAGGATGTGAGCCACCGCCGACCAGTGCAATGGCAGACGCAGTATGATGCGGTGCCCGAAATGGCCGCTGGCCAAAGGGATGATTGGCATTGGCAATTGAATAGATACTAGCAACTTCCAGATTTTCCTGAGTATTTAAGGGAGGTAAAATACTGGCGAGGCGCGATGCTAACAAGGTTTTACCTGTACCAGGTGGACCGCGGAACAGCAGGGAATGGCCACCAGCAGCTGCAATTTCCAAGGCACGCCTTGGTCGCAATTGTCCTTTCACATCCGCCAGATCAAATTTATAAAAAGAGTGCTGATCTACTGGACTGGTCTTAAAGGGGGTTAGGGTTTCTGCTTGAGCCAGATGTGCACAGACTTCCTGTAAATGATTGGCAGCAAATACCTGAAAATCCGGAAGCTGAGAGGCTTCCTGAGCATTCGGACTAGGCAAGATCAGTTGATGCTGTGCCTGCTGGCAGGCGATTGCAATACTCAGGATTCCTGTTACTGGCCGCAATTGACCATCTAGGGCCAGTTCACCAATAAATTCAAGGTCATCTGTGCAATTTTCTGGAAGCTGCCCTGAGGCCACTAAAATTCCTAGCGCAATCGGCAAGTCCAAACGTGAGCCATCTTTAGGTAGATCGGCAGGTGCCAGATTAATGGTCAGGCGTTTGGTCGGAAACTGAAAGCCGCTATTCAGAATAGCTGATCGAACCCGATCCTTACTTTCCCTGACTGCGGCTTCAGGAAGCCCCACAATGGTGAGGGAAGGCATGCCAGAACTGACATGAACTTCGACTTCAATTAAAGGTGCATGCAGGCCTAACAGGCCTCGCGTATAAATTTTGGCAAAAGACATATTGTTGTCCCAATATAGTGCATTATTTTTATTGTTCTCGTGTCTTTTGTGCACTGTAGTTGTGCTTATTTTTTAATCGAGACTTTTTCTTCTAGCTCTTCGACTTGTTTTAGTAACTCATTTAAACGCTGATTAGCATTATTTAGGGCAGTACGTTGACGTTCGAGCTCTTCTTTAGACACTAAATCCATTTTACTGACGGCTTCATTGAGCAGGGCACGCAGATTGTGCTCCAGGTCCTTTTTAGGGTGTTCAACTTGCTGCAAAATTGCTTGTAACAGGGTTTCAATCATAATCTGATCCATCGCCATATAAATGCGCGGACAGTGTAGCATTGCTGCAAGAGTGACTTACAGTATTTCAGATAAAATATAGGCTGCTTCGATTAGTAATATTGTAAAAATCCACATAAAAAATATCCAATTTGTGCAGATTCCAATACGTTATAAGTATAAAATAAAAGAGCAAGAAACATCGTGCCGGGCTTTCTAATTTCCCCCGACCTTAGGAATCTTGGCATGAAATTTGAACATAAAACCTTACTGGTGAAATAAGCCGAAGGAAAACAAACATGAAGCTCGTAACTGCAATTGTAAAACCTTTCAAATTGGATGATGTGCGTGAAGCATTATCTGAAATTGGTGTTCAAGGCATCACTGTGACTGAAGTCAAAGGCTTTGGTCGTCAAAAAGGCCATACTGAACTTTATCGTGGTGCTGAATACGTTGTAGATTTCCTACCGAAAGTCAAAATTGAAATCGCAATCAGCGACGAAATGGTTGATTCGGTAATTGAATCAATTACTCGTGTTGCAAGCACTGGCAAAATCGGTGACGGAAAAATTTTCGTAACTAACTTAGAACAAGTCATCCGTATTCGTACCGGTGAAACAGGTGCAGACGCTGTTTAATTTGGCACGAAGTTTGCTGAGTACCTAATAACTCACAAAAAAACATGGTTGGGGGATACGAATGAAAAAAATGCTAATGGCGTTCGGCTTGTCCAGCGCTCTTTTAGGTGGTTCTGTTGCGTGGGCTGAAGAGGCCGTAACAGCACCAACACCTACTGAAGAAGTCGCACTCGTTGCAGAGACTGGCGATACTTCACTTACAACAACAGACACAACTACAGCAGAGATTGCTGAAGTGGCGCCAGCGGAACCAGCAGCGCCTGCAGAAGAAGAAGCTACTCTCGATACTGGCGATACAGCCTGGATTCTCACTTCAACAGCCCTTGTATTACTGATGACCATTCCAGGTTTAGCCCTGTTCTATGGCGGTATGGTCCGTAAGAAAAATGTGCTGGCAACAATGGCACACAGCTTTGTTGCTGCAGCCGTAGTCAGTATTGCCTGGGTCGTGATTGGCTATACATTGGCCTTTGGTGAAGGAAATGCCTTTATCGGCAGTCTGGACAAGCTCATGCTGGCTGGAATAACCACCGATGCGCTTTCAGGCACGATTCCTGAAATCCTGTTCGTGATCTTCCAAATGACGTTTGCCATCATTACGGTTGCCATCATCAGCGGTTCAATTGCGGAACGTATGAAGTTTGGTGCTTTTGTGGCATTCATTGCACTTTGGGTGATTCTGGTTTATGCGCCAATTACTCACTGGGTATGGGGTGGCGGCTGGTTAGGCAACGACGGCGCGCTTGACTTTGCTGGTGGTACAGTCGTTCACATCAACTCAGGTGTAGCGGGTCTGGTTGCAGCCTACATGCTTGGTAAACGTATGGGCCTTGGCCGTGAATCAATGGCGCCACATAATCTGACTTTAACTGTAGTCGGTGCAAGCTTACTTTGGGTAGGTTGGTTCGGCTTCAATGGTGGTTCAGCATTGGGTGCGAATGGTTCTGCAGGTTATGCGCTGATCGTAACTCAAGTTGCAGCAGCGGCAGCAGCGATCTCTTGGTTAATTACTGAAAAAGTAGTACGTGGTAAAGCCTCTGTATTAGGTGGGGCTTCTGGTGCGGTAGCAGGTCTGGTGGTGATTACTCCAGCAGCTGGTTTCGTTACTGTCGGTGGTGCACTGGCAATGGGTTTGATCGGTGGTGTGGTATGTTTCTGGGGTATTACTGCTCTGAAACGCGCACTAAAAGCCGACGATTCTCTAGATGCCTTTGGTTTGCACGGTGTGGGTGGTATCGTTGGTGCGATTCTGACAGCATTCTTCGCAAGCGAATTCATCATGGGTGATGCTGCTCCAGCAAATGTAATGAGCCAACTTTGGGTTCAAGTTGAAGGTGTACTTGCAACTATCGCTTACTCTGCAGTATTAACTTTCGTGATTCTTAAAGTGATTGATCTGATCATCGGTATCCGTGTTTCTTCTGATGATGAACGCATGGGTCTGGACTTAAGTCAACATGGCGAACGTGTAGAATAATCTGCTAAAACAATAATCAATATATTGTGTAAAACAGCCCATCTGGGCTGTTTTTTTTCTATATGTTGCGTAAAACTCTACAAAGTTTGGAATTTTTGCTACACTCGGAAATCATCAGGATTTGTTCAATTAAACCGCTATGCATTGCCCATTTTGCAATACACCAGACAGTAAAGTGATTGATTCACGCCTGGCCGCTGAAGGTTGCCAGATTCGCCGCCGTCGTGAATGCGTCAGTTGTAATGAACGTTTTACTACCTTTGAAAGTTATGAAGTGGTGATGCCGCGTGTCATCAAATCCGATGGCAAGAATGAACCCTTTGATGAAGCCAAATTACGTCGCTCACTGATGCATGCCTTGCAGAAACGTCCTGTGACTCAAGAACAGATTGAAACGGTGCTGAGTGATATCCAGTTGCAGATTCGCCGTCTGGGTGAGCGAGATGTGAAATCACGTACTATTGGTGAAATTGTCATGCAATCTCTATTCGCACTTGATCATGTGGCTTATGTCCGTTTTGCTTCGGTGTATCAGGATTTCCAGGATGTCGAAGCCTTTCGTCGTCAGATTGAACAGATGCAGCAACGTGGTGAGTTTCAAGAATAAGCATGACTGAACTCACTCAAGATCAAATCTGGATGCGCCGTGCCATCGAACTGGCACGTCAGGGGCAGTACTCCACTAAACCGAATCCGAATGTCGGCTGTATCATTGTCAAAGATGGCGTAGTCGTGGGTGAAGGTTTCCATCCTAAAGCCGGTCAGCCTCATGCGGAAGTCTTTGCCATGCGTCAGGCGGGAGAGCAGGCATGCGGTGCAACTGCGTATGTGACGCTGGAACCTTGTGCGCATTATGGTCGTACACCGCCGTGTGCCAAAGGATTGGTTGAAGCAGGTGTGGCTAAAGTGATTGTTGCCTGTCCTGATCCAAATCCACTGGTTGCTGGTAAAGGTGTGCAGATTCTGAAAGATGCTGGTATCAACGTTGAAGTGGGTATTTGTGAAGATGAAGCGCATCTGCTGAATGATGGCTTTCTGAAAGCCATGGCAACCGGTATGCCTTATGTGCGTCTCAAAATTGCATCAAGCTTAGATGGCCGTACGGCTATGGCATCCGGTGAATCGAAATGGATTACCGGTGCAGAAGCTCGTCAGGATGTGCAACATTGGCGTGCGATTTCTGGTGCGGTGATTACTGGGATTGAAACCGTATTAGCAGATGACTGTCAGCTTAATGTCCGTAGTCTGAAGGGTGTTGATGATATTAACAGCATCGTTCAGCCAAAGCGGGTTATTCTGGATCGCCAAGGCCGTTTGCTACTCACTGCCAAAATTCTGGAACAGCCGGAAACGGTAATGGTCATGGGGCCATATCGTCCGGAACTGGCTGACCTGGGTGTGACCCAACTTGAGATTCAGTCTTTACAAGAATTATTACAGCAACTGGTTCAGCAGCATCAGATATATGATGTGCTGGTGGAAGCAGGTGCGACTTTATCTACTGCATTTTTACAGGCAGGGCTGGTGGATGAACTCATCAGTTATGTTGCACCGACTTTATTGGGGCAAACTGCGCGTAGTATGTTCAATGCAGAATTCAGCCGAATGGCAGAACAACTTCGATTCAAGTTGCAGGACGTGACCCGTTTGGGTGATGACGTGCGCTTCAGGTTAATTCCCTCTCAAGAGACACTATGAATTCAGAGTCTACGGTTTACCACAAACGTCGCCATGCGGCACGTACCACAGATGAATATCTTTTCCATCAGCTGGTTCCTTATCTGGGGAACAAACGCCGTTTACTACACTTAATTCTGGAAGCACTTGAGAGCACGGGAACCCTAAAACGTGAAGATGGCCGTGCGCCGATTTTTGCCGATTTTTTTGCAGGTTCCGGGGTGGTTTCACGTCTGGCCCGTCAGAATGGCTATCGGGTGATTGCCAATGACTGGGAACCCTATAGTCATGCACTCAATCATGCAGTTTTAGCTTGTACTGAAGCACCTGCCTTTAAAGAGCTCGGTGGCTATCAGAAAGCGATTGATTATCTGAACCGTTTGCCTGAAGTTAAAGGCTGGGTGACACATAACCTGTGTCCGCGTAATGATGAGATTTATGATCCGACCCGAGACCGTTTGTTCTTCAAACGCCGTAACGGCATGCGTATCGATGCCATCCGTCAGCAGATTGCCACCTGGCAGGCTCAAGGTGCGATTGATGACGTGGAAATGAGTGCTTTGCTGGCACCGCTGCTCTATTCAGCCAGTTTTGTCAGCAATACCTCAGGTGTATTTAAAAGTTTCCATCATGGTTGGGGCGGTAAAACCCAGACTGCACTAGAACGCATTGAATCACTACTTTGGTTAACGCCAAGCCGTTTCTGTGAAGATGCTAAGCATCAAGGACCTGCCGCAGAAATGTGGTGTGTGGATGCCCAACACTTAGCCAATCAGATGAGTGGTTTTGAAGTCGATGTGGCTTATCTGGATCCACCGTATAACCAGCATGCCTATAGTAGTAACTATCATGTACTCAATGCTTTAACGCTGTGGGATCAGGTGGATTTACCGACTCCAGACACTAAAGGCTTCAAGAGCGGGATTGACCGTGCATGGCGTAAAGAACGTCCAAGTCAGTACAACTCATCCAAGCATGCCAAAGAAGCCTATGAAACTTTGTTGGCGACCATTAATGCGCGTTTTATCCTGACCAGTTATTCAACCGATGGTAATATCAGTGCCACAGATTTGCTGCAGGCCAACCTGAAACGTGGCCGTGTAACCTTGCTCACTCAGGATGTGCCACGTTATCGTGTCAGTAAGCAGCGCCAGTCTGAACGTGCACGCGTATTGGAATTTATTGTAATTACCGACACGCATGCCAAGTCAGGTCCACCAATTCGTCAGTTACTGAGCCAGTTGCATCATTATGCTGAGCTGGGCGGTGTGGATACGACCGGCGTGAGCACCCAATTGGCCTTGTGGTAAGCGCAGAGAAAAAGGAAATAAAGATGTTTACAGGTATTATTGAAAGTCTGGGCAAGGTCGAGAGCTTGCAAAGCGTTGGCGGTGATGTACGCTTACGCATCCAGACGGATCTGGATATGTCCGATGTACATCTGGGTGACTCGATTGCCACCAATGGCATCTGTCTGACCGTAATTGACTGGGGTGAGAACTGGTATGCTGCAGACGTATCACGTGAAAGCCTGGACCGGACTACACTGGCTAACTGGAAAGTCGGCCAACCTGTAAATGTCGAAAAGGCAATGCTGCCAACTACACGCTTTGGCGGACATATTGTCTCTGGTCATGTCGATGCGGTTGGTGAAATTACAGTAGTACGTTCCGATGCCCGTTCCATTTATTTTGAAGTGACTGCACCAAAAGAAATTGCCAAATATTTGGCAGAGAAGGGCTCTATAACAGTAGATGGTATCAGCCTGACCATTAACCACTTGCGTGGTAACATCCTTAGTCTGAATCTGATTCCACATACAGCCGAACGTACCAATATTAGTACCTGGAAGTTAGGCACTAAAGTCAATCTGGAAGTGGATGTACTGGCGCGTTATATCGAGCGTTTATTGCTTGGTGACAAGGCCGCAGAAACTACAGAACAGTCTAAAATCAGCATGGAATTCTTAGCCGAAAATGGCTTTTTGAAATAAATCCGCTGAGCAATTACCAGACAGTCTAATTGAAAAATTAGACTGTTTTTTTATTTTTCGGGATAATACGTAGCTCAACTCGCGATTTTAGCCCCAGTGGACAGGTCGAATGCTCGATTTTTTACTTCATCTTGAACAGTCTTTACCTCTATTGCTGGAGCAGTATGGGGTGTGGATCTATGCAATTTTGTTCCTGGTGATTTTTGCGGAAACAGGTTCGCCATTTTTTTTCTTTTTGCCCGGTGACAGTCTGTTGATTGCCGTCGGTGCGCTGTGTTCCAGCTCCGATCTGATTACCTTACACTCCATGGGTTTATTGCTGCTGATTGCTTCGATTCTGGGTTATACCGTGAATTATTATTCAGGCAGGGTGCTCGGATTAAAATATTTCAATGAGCATTCACGGTTTTTCAAACCCGAATATATGGTCAAAACCAATCATTATTTTATGAAACATGGTGGCAAGACGATCTTAATTGCGCGTTTTATTCCCTTTGTACGTTCCTTCGGTCCTTTTGCGGCAGGTTCTGGCCATATGAGCTTTGCGACTTTCAGTTTTTATAATGTGGCTGGGGGAATTCTCTGGATTAGCACTCTGCTAGGGGCGGGCTATCTGCTTGGCAATACTGCATTTTTACTGGCTGACTTGATTTAATTTTAAAGTGGATTTTATAGTTTGATGGAATAAACTAACCAAAACAGGAGAAAGATTAGGCTGAAAAATAAAAAGAATCTTTCAGCCAACTGACTATCAAATTTACTTAGCCAGATCAGAATTCTTCAGAATATAATCAATTTCTTCCTTGGCTGCAGCGCTTAATTTCTCACGCAGTGCATTGACGGTTTGTTCAATCACAGTTTCTGCTTCGAGTTCCAGACGTAACCGTAAGCTTTCCAGCTCAGACGAAATCTGGGTATCGTCGATATTTAAGCGACCTTTGGCAAAGTCGAGCACCTGATCCGGATTTTTCTGATAACGCGCGGCATAATCCTGAACTTCAGTATCCAGCATATGACGCATTTCAGCCAGCTTCTGGGTTTGCTCGGCAAATTTTCGCTCTTCATCACGGCGTAGCTGTTCGGCATAGGCCTGTTCGTCAGCACGTTTTTCGGCTAAAGCTTTTTCGAGTGCCCGTTGTCTGCGAATGCGTGCTTCTTCAATCAGTTCGGCCTTGCGCTGTGCATACGCTGTTTCAATTTTACGCTCAGACTCTTTCTGTAACTGTTGGTCGCGAACGAGCCATTCTTCTACAGCGGTTTCAGGCTTAAGTACTTCACAGATGCGCGAGAGGTCATCGATAAAGGTCTGACGTACAGCCTCAGGCGTGTTTAACCAGCGCTGTTTAAAATCTGGACCTACATTTAATGCCACTTGCATCTCCTTGTTCACGTGATTACTTAGAGCTTAAAGGTATTTGGCTGAATGCCAAAGCGACGATATTGTTTATATTTCTCACGTCCCAGCTGTTTAGCCGGTTCATTGTTTTCAATAATCTCAATAATGTGACTAAATTTCGCATCAGGTTCAAGTGCTTCCGGATTAAAATTAAAAATAATCCAGCCCGACAGCTCTGGTAATTGAGCCGAAATACACACGGTTGCATCTGGCTGATCGATTCCATGTGGAATAAAGCTAGCGGGATCAAAGTTCCACAGCTTTTCATCCAGTTCCTGCTGTAAGGCAGGATCGGTACACAGCAGCCAGATGCGCTCTGGCTGACGCAAAATTTTACGGCATAAACGACAAGTGCTGTCCACGTGCCGTTCAGGGCTTTTTTCAAATAAATAAAAGCTGACCTTAGCCATGCTTTTGGACGCGATTAGCCAGGAATTGCATTAATAGAGGTACTGGACGGCCAGTTGCACCTTTATTTGGACCTGAATTCCATGCAGTACCAGCGATATCCAAGTGAGCCCAGCGATAGTCACGCGTAAAACGTTGCAGGAAGCATGCAGCCGTTACAGAACCGGCTTTAGGGCCACCAATATTGGCAATATCAGCAAATGGGGAATCCAGTTGTTCCTGATAGTCGTCCAGTATCGGCATGCGCCATACACGGTCAAATGCATTTTGGCCGGCGGTTTCAAGTTCTGCAGCCAGCTCATTGTCTGGCGTAAACATACCGGTCAAGACTGAACCTAAGGCCACTACACAAGCACCGGTTAGAGTTGCAATATCAATCACCAGAGCAGGATTAAAGCGTTTTACATAAGTTAATGCATCGCAGAGTACCAGACGGCCTTCAGCATCAGTATTTAAAATTTCAACAGTTTGACCACTCATGGTGGTGACAATGTCACCTGGACGGGTGGCTTTGCCCGACGGCATATTTTCCGCTGCAGCAATCGCACCCACCACATGAATTGGTAAACGAGATTCGCATAGCGCACGAAGGGTGCCCAGGACTGAAGCCGCACCGCACATATCATATTTCATTTCGTCCATGCCAGCGCCTGGTTTTAATGAAATACCGCCGGTATCAAAAGTAATGCCTTTACCCAGTAATACTACTGGTGCTTCTTCACGATGCGCCAGATATTCAATCGTAATAATACGGCCTGGACGGTCTGAACCTTTGCTGACTGCAAGGAAGGCACCCATGCCAAGGTCAGCCATTTGCTGTTCATTGAGTACAGTCACTTTAAGCAGGTCTGGATATTGAGCCGCCAGCGCTTGGGCCTGTTCTGCCAGATATTCCGGGAAGCAGATATTGCCAGGACGGTTACCCAGATCACGCGCCAGATTCTGACCAGTCTGAACGGCCTGTATCAATTGCAACTGTTCAGCTGTTAGCGGAGTTTCGGCAGCGATAAAATCAATCTGCTCCAGAATAAATTCGTTCTTTTTTGACTTGTATTCGTCATAGCCGTAGCTGGCCTGAGTTAAAGCCAATGCAAACAGATAGTGCAATTCTTGTGGAAGTTGTGTCAGATCAACAGAAATCTGTTTGAATTTTTTTTGAGAGGCTTTAATAATGGCTTGGGCAATTTTCGCCAGTTTTCCCGCTTGTAATTCGGCAGTCTTGCCGAGGCCGATCAGGGCCGCATGCTGAGACTGGCTGACCTGTCCAATCAGGCTTAAACTTTCTGCTAGACCGGCCTTGAATTGGGAGGCTTCAATTAATGTGTCTAGGTTATTGATTTGGTATGTTGATGCAGCGCTCTGAATTTGCTCTGAGTCGACTAAAATCAACAAAGATTGACTTGATCCATTCTCTGGGAATGACGTATTAATTGTAAGGTTCATATCTTGTTTTCACGCCTGTTTAGATTTGCAAATCATTCAAGCATTGAAACATTTATCCGAATAGATTTTCAATGGGCAGAGCCGCCTAGGTTTTATATTTTTGCTATTCGGGTAAACTAGCACTCGTTTTATGGAGCTCATTTTGGAAGAACTAATTTGATTATTCGGCGTTATCTGGTCAAGCAAGTGATATCGACCTCCTTGGTGGTGATTGCCTTACTGACCCTTATCATGATGGGCGGTCGTTTGATCAAGTATTTTGGTGTGGCCGCACAGGGGCGTCTGGATGCTGGAATCCTGTTCAGCATCATTGGTTATCGTTTGCCTGAATTCCTGACCCTGATTCTTCCACTTGGGTTTTTTATTGGCTTAATGCTGGTCTTTGGTCGTCTCTATGTTGATCATGAGATGGCGGTCTTAAACGGTAGCGGAATTAGCCGACATCAGCTGGCACGTCTTTTGATTCCAATGACTTTGGTCTATCTCCTTGCACAAGGCTTTCTCATGCTGTGGGCTTCACCGTGGGGGATTCGACAGTTCGAAGCCTTGACCAGTGAGCAGGCAGTACGAACCGGCTTTGATCTGGTTCGGCCTAAAGAATTTATTTCTTCCGGACCTTATACGATTTATGCCGGAGATCTATCCGAAGATCGCAAAAACTTGAAAGATATTTTCTTCTATCAGCGTGCGGAAAAAGAAGGCAAGCCGGATGTGATGATTCTGGCGCAGGAAGCGACCCGAATTGAAATGCCGAATGATGCGGCCAATGTGGTCGACCTGGTCAATGGTCGCCGCTATGAAATTTATCCAGGCACGCCGCAATATACTCAAGCTGAATTTGAAAGCTATCGTTTACGGATCGAAAGTGATAAAGAAGCAGAATTGGCCAGTGATGAAGTTGAAGCCTTGCCGACCGGACAGCTTTGGAAAAACCGTCAAGATCCTGTCGTAGCCAGTGAACTTGGCTGGCGTGTCTTTGTACCATTTGCCATTGTGATTGCCCTGATTTTATCTGTAGCCTTGTCTGAAGTCAGTCCGCGTCAGGGGCGCTATCTCAAATTATTCCCGGCACTGATGATCTTTGCCAGCCTGATTGTCGCCCTGATGGCGATCAAAACCCGGGTCAGTAAAGCAGAAATGGGCATTTGGGCTTATCCATTAGTCCTGATCATTTATGCTATAGCCGGTGCATTGTTCTCACGTAAACAGAATTTGGCGCCAAAAATTAAAAAACGGATTCAGCGAGTGAGGTCTTAACAATGTTAGCACGTCGTATAGTTGCCAAACATGTGACCGGAACCACTGCGCTGGCGATGCTTGGGGCAACAGCTGTTCTTTCAGGTCTGCAGGTCTTATTTACGTATTTAGGTGAATTGGGTTCCCTGAAAGAAGGCTATGGTGCCTGGGATGCCTTGAAATATGTACTCTGGGGCGCACCCAATTATTTGTATGAAATCCTGCCAATTTCGGCACTGATTGGCGCGGTACTCGGTTTGGGTACATTGGCTTCCAATAGTGAACTGATCGTAATGCGTTCAGTCGGTGTTAGCCTGTGGCGGATTGTCGGCTGGGTGATCCGTTCAGCATTGCTATTAGTCGTATTATCGTTTGCCCTGAGCGAGTGGGTGATTCCATATACCAATGAACAGGCCAAAGCAGTCAAAAGCTATAACAAGCCGGTAAAAATTGGTGAAGTGAAAGGTTACTGGACGCGTGAGGGCAATCGCTTTATCTATATTGATTATGCCAACGCCAAAGGCCAGCTGAAAAAGGTACAGATGCTGGACTTTGATGACAATTACCGTCTGCGGGGCACTCTGGATGCCAAGCAGGGTGAGTTTGTCAAAGATGGGGCCTGGAAACTAGATAGCACAGAACAGTTTGATATTTTACAAAATGGCAATGCGACACTAGTACAGCATGATGAGCAGCCACTGACTTTGGCCTTGCAGCCGAAATATGTGCATATGGTCACGATTGATCCGGAAGATTTATCGCCAAGCCAGCTGGTGAGCTTTATGAGCTATATGCATGAATATAGTCAGGTACCTAAAACCTATCAGCTGGCCTTCTGGCAGAAAGTCGGTTCGCCATTTGCCCTGATTGCGCTGGTAGTGATTGCCTGTTCATTTATTTTCGGGCCATTGCGTCAGCAATCGATGGGCTTCCGTTTGGTGATTGCGTTATTCGCAGGGTTAGGCTTCTTCTATCTGCAGGATTTTTTCGGTTATGCCAGTCTGGTCTATGCGCCGTCACCGGCATGGTTTGTATTTATTCCTATTTTGCTGATGTTTGCTATTGGCGGCTACTTGCTCCATCGGGCCCGCTAAACTACAGGAAAATAGAAGAAATCAATCGCAACAAGAGGCTTAAACCATCGTCTGGTCATGGCCTCTTTTTGCAAAATTCGGTAAACTAGAGCGATTAATTCGTAGACGAAAAGAGTATTTCATTATGACGGATGCAACTGCTGGCAAAATCCCTCACGTTTTGGTGATTATGGATGGTGTGGGTCATCGCGAAGCGGTCGAAGACAATGCGTTTTTAGCGGCTAAACGACCAAATTTAACTGCTATGCAGGAAAAGCATCCGCATGGTTTGATCTCAGGTTCAGGTGAAGATGTCGGCCTGCCTGATGGTCAAATGGGGAACTCTGAAGTTGGTCATATGAATCTCGGTGCTGGCCGTGTGCTGTATCAGGACTTTACCCGTATTACCAAAGATATCCGTACTGGTGCTTTCTTCGAACATGAAGTGCTGGTGGATGCGGTTGAAAAAGCCAAAGCAGCAAATGGCGCAGTCCACATTATGGGTCTGTTGTCTGAAGGTGGTGTGCACTCACACGAAGATCATATCGTGGCCATGGCTGAACTGGGATTAAAACGTGGTGCTCAGGTTTATCTGCATGCGTTCCTGGATGGCCGTGATACGCCACCAAAAAGTGCGCAACCCTCTTTAGAAAAACTGGATGCATTATTTGCTCAATATCCGGGCCAGGGTCGTATTGTCAGCATGATCGGTCGTTATTTTGCCATGGACCGTGACAACCGTTGGGATCGTGTAGAGCAAGCGTATCGTCTGCTGACTGAAGGTGAAGCAATGCGTACTGCAGCTACTGCAGTTGAAGGTCTGGAACAGGCTTATGCTGCAGAGGAATCAGATGAATTCGTAAAAGCGACTCGCATTGGCGACACTGTGAAGATTCAGGATGGCGACAGCGTCGTATTCATGAACTTCCGTGCTGACCGTGCTCGTGAATTGACTCGTGCCTTTGTTGAAAAAGATTTTGCCGGTTTTGAACGTAAGGTTGTACCGAATCTGGCGAAATTCGTGATGTTGACCCGTTATCAGGCGACCATTGATGCGCCAGTAGCCTATATGCCAGAAGCGCTGGTAAATTCTTTAGGTGAGTATCTGTCGAACCTGGGTAAAACTCAGCTACGTATTGCAGAAACCGAGAAATATGCGCATGTAACCTTCTTCTTTAGCGGTGGCCGTGAAGATGAATATCCAGGTGAAAAACGTATCCTGATCCCATCTCCAAATGTTGCGACTTATGACCTGAAACCGGAAATGAGTGCCTATGAAGTAACAGATGAACTGGTGGCAGCGATCAATTCAGGCGAGTTTGACCTACTGGTTGTGAACTATGCCAATGGTGATATGGTCGGCCATACTGGTGTATTTGATGCAGCAGTGAAAGCCGTTGAAGCCGTGGATACTTGCTTAGGCCGAGTTTATGAAGCTGTGATGGCGAAAAAAGGTCATATGATTATTACTGCAGACCATGGTAATGTGGAGCAGATGCAGGATTATCAGAGCGGTCAAGTGCATACCCAGCATACCACTGAACTGGTTCCATTTATCTATGTGGGTCCAAGCTCTGCAACAATCGCAGAAGGTGGCGTATTGGCTGATGTCGCACCAACCCTGCTGAACTTGATGCAAATTCCGGTACCAGCTGAAATGCAGGGTCGCAATCTTATTGAGCTGCACGCTTAATCTTTTATAAAACAGGTCTAAGAATGATAAAAACACATGGCAAGTCTGTAGTCTTATCCTGCTTACTGATGTGTTTGAGTCATTCCGCCTGGAGTGCTGTTTCGACCGAGATGGCACTCGATGAACTGGAAATGGATGAACAGGTCTATAATGAAATTCCTGTTACATCCATCCAAGAATTTGTTCAGATTTATGGCATCGTCAAAGATAATTATATTCAAGACAAAAATGACGATGTGCTTTTCCAGCAAGCCATTCAAGGTTTGGTGAGCGGCCTGGACCGCTATTCCCGCTATTTATCTCCTGAAGACTATAAACAGCTGCGTGAATATACTGAAGGTGATCTGGCCAGTATTGATTTTGATCTGCATTTTAATTCACAGCTAAAACAATGGATGGTACAAGGCCTAAGTCCGGATGCTGACTCTGCCAAACAAGGCCTTCGCAATGGTGTCACAGTTTATAAGATTGATGATCAGGTCTTGAGTGCGCTGAAACGTGAGCAGGTGCGAGATTTATTGACTGGTGCCATTGGCTCTACTTTAACGCTTCAGCTTTCTGCGCAAAGTGTACCGATTACACTGGTCCGCAATACCAAAGTGGATACCGAGATTAAATCGACTTTACACAGTAATCAGGTTCTGGTGCTGCAGGTCAAAGTTTTCCAGCAAGATACTGCTAATGAAATCAAGCGAATTATTGAAAGTTATTCAACCAATCGCCTGAAAGCAGTGCTGTTTGACTTACGTAATAATCCGGGTGGTTTATTGTCTGCGGCTGTTGAATCAGCAGATTTGTTCCTGAATCAGGGTATTATTGTTTCGACCAAGAGCCGTTCTGAAGGTAATCAGCAATTTCAGGCACTTCCAGGAATTGAATTTCAAAATCTGAAAGTCGGGATTCTAATCAATAACCGTTCGGCTTCCGCTGCAGAAGTATTTACTGCTGCTCTGAAAGAACATAATCGTGCCTGGGTGGTAGGGGAAAAGAGCTATGGCAAAGGGGTGGTGCAGAAACTGTTTCCTTTGAGCAATGGCTCTGCTTTGCAGATGACTGTATCGCAATACTTTAGCCCGAGCGGCAATATGATCGAAGGACATGGGATTCAACCACATTTCACCTATCCTCTCGGTCAGGATGCACGTGAGGAGAGCTATCTGGATCACGTCACAGACTTGCTGCTCCTGCAGAAATAATTATTCCTCTTCTTCGGTATCCAGTCCGAATTTTTTCAGGCGGTAACGTAAAGACCGAAACGACATACCCAGTTTCTTCGCGGCTAATGTACGGTTCCAATGCGTCAGATTCAAAGCATTCAGCAGAATTTCTTTTTCAATCTTTTCTAAATACAGTTCCAGACCTTCCTCGGGGAGTTTCTTGGGAATAATGATCTGATCCGTAGATGAGGTCGGCTCTGCCAGATTTGCCGTTTCTGATTGGACGGATACCGTATGACGCAGTGGAGCAGTTTGCAAATGCTGAAGGTCAATCTTATCTTCATCACTCAAAGTAATGGCACGTTCAATGATATTGCGCAGTTCACGCACATTGCCCGGATAATATTGCTCCAGTAAAAATTCCTTGCTCCGTTCCGTCAGTTTTTTCGCAGGAATCTCCCATTCCTGGCAGATCTTTTGAATAAAATGCTCAGCGAGGAGCAGAATATCCTGGCCGCGCTCACGCAATGGTGGTAAGACCAGATCCATCACATGAATACGGAAGAATAGGTCCTGACGAAATTTGCCTTGTTGTACCAGCGCATCGAGATCCTGATGGCTGGCGCTAATAACACGGAAATCGACATCAATTTCAGTATCAGAACCGACTGGACGAATGCGTTTTTCCTGAACTGCACGTAGCAGTTTGACCTGCATAGACAGGGGTAATTCAGCAATCTCATCTAAGAACAGACTACCTCCATGGGCAGACTGAATTAGCCCTTGTTTGTCCTGTGTCGCACCCGTAAAGCTGCCTTTCTTATGGCCAAATAGTTCGCTTTCCATCAGTTCGGTCGGAATCGCGCCGCAGTTAATTGCGATAAAAGGTCCTTCATTGCGATTGCTGAGACGATGGACCAGATTGGCCACCACTTCTTTCCCGGTCCCTGATTCGCCAGTAATAAATACCGGAGCCTGAGAACGGGCAATTTTTTTCAAGGTAACACGTAATTGCTGAATAGGCAGGGATTGCCCAATCAGCAATTTATGTGCTAGTGAATCATTGGAATTATTCTGATAATAGTCTACTGGTTTATTCAGTGCTTTTTGCAGCAGTTGTTCTAGATGCTTTTGATTGATCGGTTTGCTGACAAAGTCAAATGCACCTGCCTTGAGTGCAGCAATTGCAATATCCATATTGCCATAGGCCGTTAGAACAGCTACCGGAAGGTGAGGGGAATGCTGGTTAATCCAGTCCAGTAATTGCAGACCATTGCCATCAGGAAGATTTAGATCCGTCAGACATGCATCATATTGATGATCTGTCAGAAATTTTTTTGCATCTTCCAGACGATGGGCAATATGCGTACGGATTCCCATGCGCATCAATGACATTTGCATGAGGGTACACAGATCTTCCTCATCATCCACCAATAAGACCAGTGGTTGTTGTTCCACAATATTTCCCCTTATTCCTTTTATGCTGTCACACGTTGACAGCTAATCCGAAAGCATGCGCCTTGTTCTTGTGAAATGTAGTTGAGTTGTGCCTGATTGGCTTCACAAAAACTGTGTGATAAATATAGTCCGAGTCCCGTTCCATGGATAGATGTGCTGAAAAAAGGTTTAAATAATAATTCCTGATCATGGGTGGCAACACCAGAGCCAAAATCCCGGACATCTATCCATACTTTATGTTCATATGGGTGAATATTCAATTGAATATGGGGTGAATCCGGTGAATTATGCCGGATAGCATTACGAATCAGATTAATCAGAATCTGACGTAACTGGGCTTCATCGAACTGAATTGCCAGTGGTGCATCAATATTAAATTGAATCTGGTCCGCCACATCTGCTAAATCTTCCTGAATAAACAGTGGCATAAACTCATTCAGCTGAATCACGACCGGATGGGTTTCTTTATTCTTCACCATATTCAGGGTGTCTTGGATAATCCGGTCAATACGGGTAGCCTGTCGGCTGATCATCTGATGCAGGACCTGTTGCTGTTCAGGTTCAGAATCGAGATAAAGATCATTGGCCTGTACAATGGCAGCCAGAGGATTGCGAATTTCATGGGCAATACTGGCGGAAAGCTGGCCTAGAGCAGCAAGCTTTAACTGTTGCACCTGCTGATTAAGTTTGCGGGCATCTTGCAGCACGAGGAGAGTCAGAGTCTGGTGCGGCACAATCAGCTTTTGTACCTGCACATGAATATTATAACGACTCTGCTGGGATTCAAATTGAAACCGCTCGCCATTTTCTAGATTTTCAAAACGGATCAGTTCAAACAAGTCATTTTGAGATTGGTATAACGAAAACCTTTCATGGGCATACATTGGCTCAATGCCCAGCAGATGACAGGCAGCTGGATTGCTGAGCACCACATGGTAATTCTCATCTAAGACCAGATAACCAGTTTCAATCTGTTCCAGAATATAGCGGTTAATATTCTGTAAGCGATATAGTTCTAGCGATTGAGAAAAATTCAGGTTTTCCAGAATCTGAAAGCGCCGTACCGCAATTTGTCCCGAGCCATAGACGACAAAAAACAGAAAGGCCAGCAGGGCACTGTTGCCGATATTGGTAAGCGAGGAGAAAGCGAAAATACTGCCGATAAAATGCTGGTAGATGATACTAATCACCGCAATCAGGGTGATGATCAGGGCCTTCTTGGCATCCAGTAATAATGAGGCTGAAAAAATGGTAATAACAAAAATCAGTCCGAGATGGACATTTGGACCCTGACTGGCCAAGGTCAATAAACTCAGAAAAAAGACATCGCTGGCAAAAATCAGAATGAACTGTGGCTGAATCAGGCGCTTTACCCATCTCAGCGTAAACAGCTGCACAGTATTGACGGCGACGCCAATTATTAAGGCATAGTGATAGAGTTTAGGATACTGATAATCCGCAGTCATATCAGGATAAGTCAGCAGAAAAATCAACAACAGACCCGTGCTGATAATCAGGCGGTAGGCGCTATACCATAGGCCCAGATGATATTGATTCAGTTCAGAATAACTGGATGTTTGCGCCATAGAAACCGCATTAAGCAGAGGGTTAGATTAAGGTTTAATCAGGCCATAGCGCATTGCAAGATGGGTTAGTTTAACATCACTATCGATATTCAGTTTTTCGAAGATCCGGTAACGGTAAGTATTAACTGTTTTAACACTTACAAACAGCTTGTCGGCAATTTCCTGCGCGCTGATACAGTTCACTACCATCATGGCTACCTGCATTTCACGTTCAGACAGTGCGTCAAAAGGAGATTGCTGGGTATCGGACAGGTAAGAACTCGCCAGCTGTTCAGCAATGTCGGCACTGAAATATTTACCGCCCTGCATGACTTTATTGATGGCACGGACCATCTCTGATACAGGTGCACCTTTGGTGATATAACCTTTGGCACCTGCTTTCAATAATAGTGAAGGATAAGGTTCTTCAGCCAGGCCACTGACCGCAAGAACTTTGGTTTCAGGAGCAGTCTGTAGCAAACGGCGTGTGGTTTCTACACCACCGATACCTGGCATGTTGACATCTAACAGAACCACATTGGGATGATGCTGACGGACGAGGGTAATTGCTTCTTCACCAGATTCAGCCTGTCCAATCACCTGAACATCCGCATGGTCTTCCAGCATTCTGCAAATTCCAGTACGAACTAATTCATGGTCGTCGACAACTAAAACTGTGATCACCTAGACTCTCCCTCATTAAAAAATCATTTTTTTGTTACATAAAGCAAAATAAGCTTGCAATGAAACTACAAAATTAGCAATCCTATTCGCAGATTAAATCTGAAACTTATCACATAGTGTCAAGAACAAAAAATGTTCGGCATTGTGTTTAAATGTAAGGCATATTAGAGGTAATACGCAAATCAATCTTACCTCTGTTAGTTGAGTGAAGGAATAGTGAAGAAAATAAACAAGTCTTTAAGGCATCTACTCGGCCTGTCCGTGTTAATCAGCATGAGCACGACAAGTTTTGCTGAAATCATTATGAATTCTGGCACAACAGAGGGCGGATCCAGCATCAGCTGGTCTTCTGATGAAGTCAATCAGCTCATGAATGATAATTTGAGCGTATCTGCTGCAGAACCTTCACCACCAGGTTCAGCAACTGTTACGACGACGATTCGTCAGGGCAGTGCACCAGCGCCAGTACCGACAAAACCTGTACAGATTATTGATAATAGTCATTTTATTAATCAACCTGCTGTAAGTGCGCGTGCAGCTTTGGTGATGGATTCACAGACGGGTGAAGTGTTATTCAGTAAAAATACCAATAATGCTTACCCGATTGCGTCGATTACTAAATTGATGACTGCAGTAGTGATTTCAGATGCGCGTTTGAATATGTCTGAAAAAATTACCCTGCAACAGGCTGATTTTTCCTGTGCAGGCTGTAAGAGCTCAAGTTCTACCTTAAGAGCCGGGGACAGCATGAATCGTGCTGAAGCCTTATTATTTGCTTTGATGAAGTCTGAGAACCCGGCTGCAGCTGCATTGGCGCGTACTTATCCAGGCGGTCGTGCAGCCTTCATTGCGAAGATGAATGCCAAAGCTAAAGAGCTGGGCATGAATTCAACCCACTATATGGAATCTACTGGCCTGCATCCTGGCAATGTGTCTTCTGCACGTGATTTGGGGATTCTGGTCAATACCGCTTCACAGTATGGCCTGATCCGTCAATTCTCTACCACTGCCAGCTATGATTTCAACCTGGGTTACCGTGTATTGAAATCCAATAACACCAATTCACTGGTGCGTAATGGTGGCTGGAATATCAATCTGTCTAAAACCGGTTATATTAATGAAGCAGGACGTTGTGTCGTCATGCACACCACCTTGAATAACCGTCCTGTGGTGGTCGTGGTATTAGGTGCGGATTCAACTGCTGCACGTACCAATGATGCGACTCGTCTGATGACTTGGGTATCTAGCCTGCCTAAACAACGTGTTTAATCTTTTTTAAGCGCATATAAAAAGCCCTGCAATTGCAGGGCCTTTTATTTCAATCTAAATTACATATTAGAAAGAATTGATTCACGAACCTGTTCTAAAGTTGCGTCAATTGAAAGCATTACGGCATCAGAACATTGTTTGATCGCAGTATCCGGATCTTTCAGACCGTTACCAGTTACAGTACACACGATCACAGAACCTTCAGCAATTTTACCTGCTTTAATGTCACGGATTGCGCCACCGATTGAAGCTGCAGATGCAGGTTCTACGAATACGCCTTCATACATAGAAAGAAGACGTTGCGCTTCCAGAATCTCGGCATCAGTCAGTTCATCGAACCAGCCTTTAGAATCACGAACAACCGCTTTCGCATGGTTCCAGCTTTGTGGATTACCGATACGGATTGCAGTTGCAACAGTCTCAGGATTTTCAACAGGTGCACCACGAAGGAAAGGTGCAGCACCAGAAGCCTGGTAACCTACCATTGTTGGCAGACCTTCAGGTTTAGGACCAGTGAAGGCATCAGTTGCAGCGTCGTAAACCACTTGCTCAAACTCGCCAGCAGGTTGATTCGCAACAGCTTCGGTATAACCCATCCAGTGCGCAGTGATGTTACCTGCGTTACCCACTGGCAGGCAGTGGTAATCTGGTGCACGGCCCAATTCATCCACGATTTCGTAAGCAATGGTTTTTTGACCTTGCAGACGGTACGGGTTGATTGAGTTAACAATCGTCACAGGTGCTTTATCAGAGATTTCTTTTACCAGACGCATACCGTCATCGAAGTTACCGCGGATTTGCATGGTGATCGCACCATACATCATCGCTTGCGCCATTTTACCCATTGCAATTTTGCCTTCTGGGATTAAAACGAACGCTTTGATACCTGCACGTGCAGCATAAGCCGCTGCAGCTGCTGAAGTATTACCTGTAGAAGCACAGATAATCGCTTTAGAGCCTTCTTCAACCGCTTTTGTTACCGCCATGGTCATACCACGGTCTTTAAATGAACCAGTCGGGTTTAAGCCCTCGTACTTCACATAAATTTCAACATTTTTGCCAATAATGCGCGGAATATTCGCAAGCTTAATCAGTGGCGTGTTACCTTCACCCAGAGAAACGGCTTTAGTAGTTGCAGACACTGGTAAACGGTCGCGATAGCGGTCAACTAAACCAGTATAACGATTGGCATTCGACATGATGATGTTCCAATTGTGTGTAGAGCTTGGCAAGGGGAGAGTGTCCCCTCGACCCGATTAATTATCAAGCGATTCTAAACGAATTCGTACAATTTCGCCATGAATGACAGGAAGAGCTTGAATTTGTTTTAACGCTTCATCCATTTTCGCTTCCTTGACTGGATCAGTCAGGATCACGATAGGAATAAGATCTTTCAGACGTGACTGCTGCAGAATCGCATCAATACTGATGCCTTCACGGCTTAGAATAGAGGTTACTTCAGCCAGTACTCCGGTTTGATCTTCAGCATTGATCCGGATGTAGTATCCAGTCGTCATTTCTTCACGTGGCAGGATTGGCAGGTCACTTAAGCTTTCAAAAGCCAGTTGCGGAATTGTACCAGCACCATCTTCAGTATAAGAAATATCACGTACGATATCCACGACATCTGCGACTACTGCAGAAGCTGTAGGACCTGCACCCGCACCTGCACCGTAATACAGTGTAGGACCAACCGCATTGGCTTGAACCAGAACTGCATTTTTCACACCATTCACATTGGCGATCAATTGCTCTTCAGGAATCAGGGTAGGATGCACGCGGAGTTCGATACCAGTTTCAGCACGACGGGCAATACCGAGGTGTTTGATACGGAAGCCCAAGTCTTCAGCATATTTCACATCTTGTGCAGTAATTTTGCTAATGCCTTCAGTAAAGACTTTATCAAACTGCAACGGAATACCAAAAGCAATAGAGGCCAGTAATGTCAGTTTGTGTGCTGCATCGATACCTTCTACGTCGAAGGTTGGATCTGCTTCTGCATAACCCAGTTCTTGTGCTTCTTTCAGTACATCAGCAAAGGCACGGCCTTTATCTCGCATTTCAGTCAGGATAAAGTTTCCTGTACCGTTAATGATGCCAGCCAGCCAGTCAATCTTATTGGCTGCCAGACCTTCACGCATCACTTTAATAATTGGAATGCCGCCAGCCACCGCTGCCTCGTAAGCAATTTGCACAGCGTTGTCATCGGCAAGTTTGAACAGTTCATTCCCGTGTTCAGCCAATAGGGCTTTGTTAGCAGTCACGACCTGTTTGCCATGCAGGATGGCTTCTTTAATCACTTCATAAGCAGGGTGAATACCGCCCATGACTTCAACCACCACATCTACATCAGGTTGACGTACGATGTCGAGCAGATCTGCACTTTGTTTGACTGATTCAGGTAGATCCAGATCAGGACGCGGACGACGCGTACCAACATGGGTAATTTGAATTTCACGACCGGTGCGACGTTTAATCTCAGCAGCATTTTCTTTTAATAGTTTAAGGGCACCACCACCCACAGTACCAAGACCGAGGATTGCCAGACGAACTGGTTTCACGTCACACTCCAAATATAAACAGTTTTTTACGAGAGCCTAGATCATAGCTAAAAAAGCGGCCTGACTCTAGGGTCATTTCAGAATATCTTCATCTATAAAATAAAGTTAAATAACTAATTAAAATGAGTTATTTAAGTCGATCCAATAATTCTGATGTGCTCATATAGCCACCGAGGTAAAGTCCTTCAGAACTGTATACGCCCGGCGTACCATTGACACCAATATTAAGACCCATTTGATATTGATCTTTCACAGGATTTTTACAAGTAGTCGGCGTGATAGATCCACCGGCAATGGCCTGGTCGAAGGCTGCGCGACGGTCAGAATTACACCAGATGGCTTCCATGGCAGGCATATGCTGCTCGCCACGTGGCCAGGCAATATAACGCACCTCGATGCCTTTGCTGTTCATTTCATCCATCTGTTCATGGAATTTGTGACAATATGGACAGCTGACATCGGTAAAGACATAGATCACGTGCTTGGTTTTACCTTTGGCTGGATAGATCAACAGGTCTTCAGCTTTAAGATTTGCAAAGATTTTCTTGTTCACGTCAGATTGCAGGGTTTCACTGACATTGTGCAGCTCTTTATCACCAAGACGAATGACATCGCCCTGAATCAGATATTTACCGTCATTTGTCACATAGACGGGTGCCATACCTTCCAGGCTGACCCAAGACATGTTGGGTACTTCAGTAGTTTTAATACCCGTGATTTTTGCGTTAATGCCGGCTTTTTTGAAATGACCTTCTAGCGTGGAAATCAGGCGTTGCTGTGCATTACGTTCGCTAAGGTTAGAGGCTTCACCCGTCGCCGGTGCACTTGCTGTAAGCGTATCTTGCTTTTTATCTGAATTATTTGAATTGGAACATGCGCTCAGTCCCAGACCGGTAGCAAGCAGACAAGCGATAAAAATTTTGGTGCGGGCAAATGTCATAATAACCCTTTTTTTCTTGGACTAAAAACAGAGCATTAGCATAGCAAAAAAAGATAGAGCTACGTCAAACTTCTCAGTTTATTCTATTCAAATCAGCTCCTAAGCCCGTGGATGATGGGTTGCATGCAGTTGCTGCATTCTAACTTGTGCCACATGGGTATAGATCTGTGTGGTGGATAAATCACTGTGACCTAGCAACATTTGTACTACCCGTAAGTCAGCGCCATGATTAAGTAAATGCGTGGCGAAGGCATGGCGCAAAGTATGTGGAGACAGTTCAGCCTGAATCCCGGCTTGTAGTGCGTAGCGTTTAATGGCATACCAGAAATTCTGCCGGCTCATGATGCCGCCATGCTGGGTGAGAAACAGATAATCAGTCGCTGTCTTATAAAGTTGCGGACGTGCTTCCTGTAAATATTTTTCTACCCATTCACAGGCCATCTGTCCCATCGGCACCAGACGTTCTTTATTACCTTTACCGACAATACGCAAATAGCCCTGTTTTAAATTAATCAGATCCAGACGCAGATTAATCAGTTCTGTCACCCGTAAACCACAGGCATAGAGGACTTCAAACATGGCACGATCACGTAAACCGAGGGCAGTATTAATATCAGGCGCATAAATTAACGCTTCGACATCAGCTTCAGACAGGTCTTTTGGCAGGGCACGGCCCAGCTTCGGTGTTTTATGGGCAGCGACCGGATTGTCGCTCCGCAGTTTTTGTTCCCGCAGGAATTTATAAAAAGAACGTAAGGCGGACAAACATCGTGCAATTGAACGTGGACTTTTTTGCTGTTTGGTCAGTTCAATCAGTACATCGGAAATATCATCATGGTTCCATTCTGGTAAAGGTTTAACCAGACATTCAGCACATTGGATCAGATCAGACAAATAGGCATTTCGGGTATGAGGGCTCACTGTCTGGGCAATCAGATAATCACGAAAACCCTGTAAGTAACTGAAAGCTTCAGGAATCTGAACTGGACTAGGAATGCGAGGTTTTTTATTCAGCATGATATTTAATGAAGATAATTTTTAAAAGCGAGAAGCCTGATTGCTATTCTCCACTCTAGTTTAATTTTACCGACATGTCGATGTGCTATACAGCCAAGAAGAAATGTAATTAATACTTATTTGTTAATTATTCTCATTTGTTTGTATACTGTACAAAAGTCTTAGGAATTTTCACGGTGCGTTTGTCTGATTTGAAAGCAAAACAAACTGCCATCATTCGAAAAGTTAATCGAACTACTGATGGTAAAGGCGCTTCCCACGATGTTGTGGCCAGTCGCTTGGAAACTTTAGGTTTTGTACCAGGGACTCAGGTACAAGTCATTACCAAAGGTATTTTTGGTGGGGATCCGATTCTTATTCAGGTGGGGTTTACGCGTTTTGCTTTACGAAAATCGGAAGCGGCCAAGATTGAAATTGAACAGGGAGCCGCGGCATGAGTGATACCTTACGTATTGCCCTTGTCGGTAACCCAAACTGCGGTAAAACTTCTTTATTTAACCATTTAACCGGATCTCGTCAAAAAGTCGGCAACTATGCCGGGGTTACGGTTGAACGTAAAGTCGGGAATTTTACGCTTCCTTCAGGCAAACCGGTACGTGTACTGGATCTGCCAGGAACTTATAGTCTGGATGCGACTAGCCCGGACGAAGAAATTACCCGTAATGTGGTTCAGGGTAAAATTGCAGAAGAAGGCCAGCAGGATACTTTCCTGTGCGTTGTAGATGCAACCAACCTAAAACTGCATCTGGGACTGGTACTGGAAATGATTCAGCTGGGTCGTCCAATGCTGGTGGTGCTGAACATGATGGATGAAGCACGCCGTCGCGGGATGCAGATCAATACCCAGAAACTGTCTGATCGTCTGGGTGTGCCGGTAGTTGAAACGGTAGCCGTGCGTACTTCAGGTATTGAAAACCTGAAAAATGCACTGGATAAAAACAAATTCTCTGCTCCGCAAACTGAACTCAGCGGTTTGAGTGGCGATCACCATCATCAGATTGCAAGCATTCTGAAAGATGTGGTGAATTACGCCGATCAGGAAGATAAACGTACTGATTTCCTAGACAAGATATTCCTGCATCCGGTATTGGGTCTGCTTAGCCTAGCCATCATGATGTTTGTGGTGTTTCAGGCGGTCTTTGCCTGGGCTGCGCCATTTATGGACGGAATTGAAACTTTCTTTGGCTGGTTGGGCGAGTACATGGGTGGACTGATCGCTCATCCTTTATTAAACAGCTTGGTGGTTGACGGGATTATTGCCGGCGCAGGTGGGGTCGTGGTCTTCCTGCCGCAGATTCTGATTCTGTTCTTCTTTATTCTGGTTTTGGAAGAGTCCGGCTATTTACCACGTGCCGCCTTCCTGCTGGATAAATTGATGTTTAAGGCAGGTCTTTCGGGCCGAGCCTTTATTCCATTATTGTCCAGCTTTGCCTGTGCCGTACCGGGAATTATGGCTTCAAGAACGATTAGTGACCCACGTGACCGTCTGACCACGATTTTTGTGGCGCCACTGATGACCTGTTCGGCACGTCTGCCAGTATATGCTTTGCTGATTGCAGCGTTTATTCCTGAGCAAACCGTTTGGGGCTTCATGAACCTGCAGGGTCTGGTGTTATTTGGTCTGTATATGGCCGGTATTCTGAGTGCACTGATTGTTTCCTTTATCCTGAAATTTTTCCATAAAGACAAGTCACAGCACATGCTATTGATGGAGCTGCCAAGTTACCGCTTTCCAGATGTGAAAAACGTCTGGATTGGCCTATTGGATCGCGGCAAAATTTTCTTGAAGCGTGTCGGCGGCATCATCTTTGCATTATCTATTCTGCTATGGTTCCTGTGTACGTTCCCGCAGCCACCAGAAGGTGCAACTTTACCGGATATCGATTATTCCTTTGCCGGGATGCTGGGCCATGTGATGCAACCTATTTTTGCCCCATTGGGCTTTAACTGGCAGATCTGTATTGCACTGATTCCGGCGATGGCAGCGCGTGAAGTCGTTGTGGCAGCATTGGGTACGGTTTATGCCTTGTCTGCAGTTGATGAAGATGCCATGTCTGAGGGGCTGGCGGCACTGATTAGTGGCGGTGGTGATCTGGGCTGGTCGATCGCGACCGGCTTGTCTCTACTGGTCTGGTTTATCTATGCGCCGCATTGTCTGGCGACTTTAGCCACTGTGAAGCGTGAAACCGGTTCATGGAAAACGGTCAGCTTTATGACCTTCTACCTGTTTGGTTTGGCATATTTCATGTCATTCCTGACTTATCAAATTGCATCACATTATTTGGGTTAAACTGGCTGAAGGGAAACCTTGGCTAGATCTGACTGATCATGTGAATGGGAGATTGAGATGATTGAAATTCTGATTGTAGCGGTACTGGTTGTCTGGAGTGCGCTCGTGGTATTTAAAAAGGTATTTCCGAATACTTCACGCTCAGTCTTCCAGAAGCTGTCTGATGCCTGTGCAGCCAAGGACTGGCACACGCTGGCGAAATGGTTAAAACCGGCTATGGCCAGTGGCTGTGGTGGTAACTGTGCCTGTCCGGCATCAGAACAAAGCTCAAATACAAAACCTAAAGCTCAGGCGGTGAAGTGGAAGTAAACTTTCATTCTGTTTAAGAATAAAAACTGAGTATGTAAATGAGTGAGGGAGTTTAGAAATAAGCTCCCTCATTTTTTATTTTTTAAAAACTTATTGATTTATCTGGGTGAGAAGAATCCACTATTTTTCTATATATGAATGGAAGCGTTGTCTGATTTTCCTTTCAAGTTATGGCTAGCATAGTCTTAACTTTTATTCCCATGATGACGCCAATAAAAGTTTATTAATTATTAAACCGATTAAAGATGAAGATTTAACGATATTTTTTTACGCCCTGACACAAAAAATGCCAGAGAAAGTCAAAACAGAAAAAGCATTCAAAACAGCAAAGTGCTACCATTTCGTCAGTTTTAAAATAGACTAGAAAATGGGGCGAAAATGTTAATACAACGTGGTGGATTAAAAGTCGTTGCAGGACTCGGGATTTCAGGTGTTGCAGCAGTCAATTTCTTATATGACCAAGGCTACCGCGTTGCAGTAACGGACTCAAGAGCCACCCCACCTGGACATGACCAGATTCCTGCGGAAGTACAGACCAGTTTTGGCAAGTTTGACCAGGATCTGTTACTCTCTGCCGAAGAAATTATCATCAGCCCGGGACTCGATCCGAAACTGCCTGAAATCCAGGCAGCACTGGCACAAGGTATTTCTGTGGTAAGTGAAATCCAGATTTTACGTCGTGCGACTGATAAGCCGATTGTGGCTATTACCGGTTCCAATGCCAAAAGTACAGTCACTACTTTAATCGGTCTGATGGCAGCGAATGCGGGTAAAAAAGTGGCAGTTGGGGGGAATCTTGGTCGTCCAGCACTGGATCTGACCAAAGATGATCCTGAACTGTATATTTTGGAGTTGTCGAGCTTCCAGTTAGAAACGACCTCAAACTTGCAGGCTGAAGTGGCTGTTGTTCTGAATATGAGTGAAGACCATCTGGATCGTCATGGCGACATGATGGGTTATCACACTGCCAAACACCGTATTTTCCAGGGTGTGAAAAAAGTGGTGTTTAATCGTGATGATTCACTGACCCGTCCACTGGTTCCAGATGCAACACCAATGCAGAGCTTTGGTTTGAATGCACCGGACATCAACCAATACGGTATTCTCAAAGATACGGATGGCACGATCTGGCTGGCCCGTGGCCGTGAACGTCTGCTCAAAAGTTCCGACATGTACATTCAAGGCACCCATAATGTGGCGAATGCTTTGGCTTGCTTAGCTTTGGGTGAAGCAATTGGCCTGCCAATGGACGTTATGCTGGACACTTTAAAAACCTTTAAAGGTCTGGAACATCGCTGTGAATTTGTTAAAGAGGTTAATGGGGTACGTTATTATAATGACTCCAAAGGAACCAATATCGGAGCAACGCTGGCAGCACTTGATGGTCTAGGCATGGCGATCGAAGTCCAAGGTGGCAAAGTTGCCATTATTCTTGGCGGTCAGGGTAAAGGTCAGGACTTTACTGCTTTACGTGACTCATTATCTAAGTATGCAAAAGTAGCCGTATTGATTGGTGTGGACTGCCCAATTATTGAAGAAGCGATTGCGGGTACGACTGAATTGATTCATGCAGAAAGCCTGCAGGAAGCAGTAGAAGTTTGCCAAAAGCGCACTCAGGCACATGATGTCGTGTTATTGTCTCCTGCATGTGCAAGTTTTGACATGTTCTCCGGTTATCCGGAACGTGGTCGCAAGTTTGTGGCCTATGTGAATGAACTCAATTAAGAATAACAAGGATTCGTGATATGGCTGAGTTTGCTCAGACTGCGATCAATAAAATTAATCAATTTTATCAGCAGTGGGTACCTAAGTTACCCGCTGAAGTTAATCCGCGTAATGTGCTGATTTTTTGTGTGCTGGCTTTGCTGTGCATCGGTTCGATCATGGTGGCATCGGCTTCGATGCCTTATGCGGAACGGATGCATGAGAATGCTTTCCATTATGTGACCCGACATGCGATCTCGATTCTGGTTGCGGCGGGTGCAGCCTTTTTAGCCTATAAAGTTCCATTAAAAGTCTGGTTCAATAACACTTTCTTTTTATGGATTATTACCATTGTTTTGCTGGTCGCCGTACTCTTTGTCGGGACTGAAGTAAACGGCTCCAAGCGCTGGATTCGGGTAGCCGGTTTTACCTTGCAGGCTTCCGAAGTCGCTAAGGTCATGATGGCGATTTTTACCGCTGACTATGTAGTCCGTCGTGCTGAAGAGGTTCGTAATAATATCAAAGGCTTGGTACGATTAAGTGCCATCATGGGTGCAACCGTTGGCCTGATTATTCTTGAGCCTGACTTAGGGGCAACAGTGGTAATCACCCTGACCATGCTCGGTGTATTCTTCCTGGCTGGTGCACCCTGGATTCAGTTCGGTGTCGCTTTTATTACTTTATTGGGTGCATTTGCTGCTGCGATTGCTCTGGAACCTTATCGTTTACAACGTTTATTGTCTTTCTCGAATCCTTGGGAAGATCCGCTCGGTACCGGTTATCAGCTTTCTAATGCCTTGATGGCGTTTGGTCGTGGTGAATGGACCGGAGTAGGGCTAGGCCATAGTATCCAGAAAATGTCATATCTGCCGGAAGCGCATACTGACTTTATGTTGGCGATCTTAGGGGAAGAATTTGGTTTCTTGGGTATTTCTACCATTCTGATTCTGTCCTTTACCGTGATGGTCTGCTGTATCCGGATTGGACATCGTGCCTTGCAGCATCAATACTTGCGCGCAGGTTATCTGGCTTATGGGATCAGTATCATTTTCCTGTTACAGATTCTGGTAAACGCTGGGATGAATATGGGGCTATTGCCAACCAAAGGTTTGACCCTGCCATTTATTAGTTATGGTGGTTCATCACTCATTGTCTGTGCAGTGATGATCAGTTTGATTCTGAAAATTGACTCAACGACTCAACAAGTTAATCCAAGTCGGGAAGAATCAAGCTTCTAGATTAGACGGACGCTGTGGATCGGGCTGAGCATGGTCAAGTACTGTGCTCGGCATGACAGTTCCACAATTCAGGCAACGCACAAAAGCACTTTTCGCCTTGGAAAGTGGAATCAGCGGAATAAAAAATAAAGAAAAATAATTACGCTGCTGTTTTAGTTCATACCCAGAACGAGTTCGGCAGACTGGACAAAGAAACTGACTTTTCTCAATGACCTTGGTTTTCGGTCCTACACCAAAAATAAAAAACATTTTTATGACCCTCACTCGCCTGTGTTATTGCTTTTAGCTTAAGTGAAAACCCGTTTTTATAAATAGTGACCTTGTAGCTCAGTTGTATGCGGGATTCGGGAGATATCCCATTGTGCGACGGCTTGTTCGAGCATACGAGCAGGGCGATCCAGTTCTACGGGCGCCTGACAGAGGGCTTGAAGTGCCTGTTGCAAGAGCAGGGGAGCTTGATCAAGATCCAGTGCTTGCGCCAGATTTTGCTTGGACAGTTTCTGGCCCTGATCATTCATTGCCAGTGGTAAATGCATATAGCTTAAACGCGGATAACCCAACAATTGACCCAGATAAATCTGACGTTCCGTGTTGTCCAAAAGGTCTGCACCACGGACTACATGGGTCATGCCTTGCAGATAGTCATCGACCACAACTGCCAACTGATAATTGATGATGCCATCACGGCGTTTTAAGACAAAATCGCCCAAGTCCTTTTTCAGTTGTGAGCAGTGTCGGCCTTGCAGACGGTCTTCAAAACAGATTTCAACATCTTCAACCTTGACCCGAATTGCCTGATGTTCAAAAGGCAGACCGAGGTCACGACAGGTGTCCTGATAAATATGATTGGAGCCCAGCATTTTGCGGGTACATTGACAGGCATAGACCAGACCCTGCTGACGCAATTGCTGGATCACATTTTCGTAAATATCCAGACGATCTTTCTGATAAATGATTTCACCATCGGGCTCGAATTCAAAAGCATCCATGGCACGTAGAATATGTTCTTCGCTGCCGGGATAAATTCGGGGGATATCGGTATCTTCAATACGGACTAGCCAGCACCCCTGATGGGCTTTGGCATCACAGTAGCTGGCGACTGCGGTAATGAGTGAACCAAAATGCAAAGGGCCGGTTGGCGATGGCGCGAACCGGCCCACGTAATTCTCTTCAGCTTTCCCTCCCTTTGATAAAGGGAGGGTCAGGGAGGGATTACTTAAAGACATACTTAACCGTTATTTTGCTTCTCTTTGATCTCTGCCAAAGTTTTGCAGTCGATACATAAAGTTGCAGTTGGACGTGCTTCTAGACGGCGCAGACCAATCTCGATACCACAAGTTTCACAGAAACCGTAGTCATCGTTTTTAATCGCTTCGATAGATTGCTCGATTTTGCGGATCAGTTTACGTTCACGGTCACGAGTACGAAGTTCGATGGCAAATTCTTCTTCCTGAGTCGCACGGTCGTTTACATCAGGGAGCGCAGTATTTTCGTCTTGCATCGTATTTAAAGTACGATCAACTTCTGACATCAGTTCAGCTTTCCATGCCATCAAAATTTGGCGGAAGTGTTCAAGCTGCCCTTCAGACATGTATTCTTCATTTTTTTTAGGTTGATAAGGTTCAATACCAAATAAGCTAGCAGTAGAACCACCCTCAGTCGTTTTCGGCTTAGATTTGCGCACACGTTTTGTAGGTTTTTCCTCTACAACATCAGTTTGTTCGTCTAAGACTTGATTTTGGTTGTCATTCGCCATTTAGGGCATTCCTCATCATATGCGTATGTAATACGCAAAAAATATGGTGATATGCAATTTTTATCCACCCTGTAGAAAGATTATCCTCCTACGGGGGTCGTCATCATATAGACTTTTTATGCTTTTTGATAGTCTTTGATGTCTGGATTATAGATATCACATTTCCTTTGGTTGCAATAAAGTAATTCAAAAAAAATAAAATGCAAAGTTAATAACCTGAAATTTCGGTATTAATATTTTGCTGGCTTAAGGTCACACGTTCGATATGTGTATCGAACTCCCCATTTTGTTTCAAATGTAATACACGATAGCCAGGTGCCGCCTGGTCTAGCGCGAATTCATCACTCTTGGGTTTGAACTGTACACTGGTCGATGGCGTCGATAAAAACTGGATACCCTGCCATTTATTGCAGGAATCCTGATGTACATGACCAAATAGAACCAGCTTCACATTCTGGTGCCGGGCCAGTACATCTTTTAGATCTTCGGCATTCTTTAGCCGGTGCTGATCAATCCAGTGCGACTTCATCGCAAAAGGATGATGATGGCAAGCTACCATCACATACTGATTACGATATTCAAGCAATAATTGGTCCAGCTGTGCCAGTTGAGCCTGTTCTACCCAACCATCTATCCGATCCCGGACTGCACTATTTAGTAAAATCAGGGTCCAGTTGCCAAAATGAATCGCATGAGCCTGATCTCGATCCTGATAAAAAGGAAAGACCAGAATGTCATCATGATTGCCCGGAATTTGATAATTGGGCACCTGACAGGACTGGATATATTTTAAATAACGTGTATAGGTTTCTGCGACCGGCACCTGTGCCAGATCACCGGTATGTACGAGTGCATCCATTTCTGGAAAATTATGTTGAATATGCTGCATGACTTCATGGAAGCTCTGCTCGGGATTCATATTCGCGAATTCCAGATTGGGCTGATCCATCAAATGGGTGTCAGAAATCTGGATAATGGTCCATTCTTGTGGCGATGCAGGATTGAATTGTTCCGATGTCATGTCTGCCCCCTTAAACCTGACGGGACAGCCTGTTGATGCTGTTGTAGCCATTGTAGCGCCATAATCACAGGCGCATTTCTGAGGCGACCATTACTCAGCAGGGTCGGAATATCGGCATAATCCAGAATGTGCAGCTGGATATTTTCCCCTTCATCCGGCATGCCAAAAACACCGCCTTCTTCAGGCAGTTCAGTCTGGGCGACATAAAGATGAAACAGTTCCGAGCAGGCACCGGCAGAAGGATAGAAACTGAAAAGATGCTGCAAGGAATCAACAGTACAGCCTGACTCTTCGAAAGCTTCGCGGCGAATACAGGTCTCAGGCGTTTCATCGCCATCCAGTACACCGGCAATGACTTCTAGTTGCCATGGCGTATCCTGATCATCCAGCCCACCAATACGGAACTGTTCAATCAAGCCGAATTTTTGCTGTTGATCGTTATACAGTAGTACCCCAGCAGCTTCAGGACGGTGGATGAGCTCACGCTGCAATGCAGGTGTATAAGATTCTTGATGGAAGACACGATGACGTAACGTGACTTTTTCCACCTGAATAAATCCCCGATATAAAAACTCACGGGCCTCTATCCTAAAATCTTTTTTATTATAAGAGGCTTGTTTAATAATATTCATAACTCAGAAAAGGATGAAATAACTTATTTTTTTCATCCTATCTGAGATTTTTATGAAAACAACTGTTTTTTTTACGGTTTTACACCTTGTGGTACAATTTTTGACCAGAGCTATGGAAATCGTTTTTCATCTGCTTAAGGCCGGCTTCAATCTCTGCCTGCGTTACAGCCGGGGTTTCATCAGCAGATAACTGGCTGGCATAATCCCGCACATTTTGCGTGATTTTCATTGAACAGAACTTTGGTCCGCACATTGAGCAGAAGTGAGCCGATTTATGCGCCGCTTTTGGCATGGTTTCATCATGCATGCTGCGTGCCGTGTCCGGATCTAGACTCAGGTTAAACTGATCTTCCCAACGGAATTCAAAGCGGGCTTTGGACAGGGCATTGTCACGCGCTTGTGCTCCCGGATGACCTTTGGCTAGATCGGCAGCATGTGCGGCAATCTTGTAGGTAATGATGCCGTCTTTGACATCTTTCTTGTTCGGCAAGCCTAAATGTTCTTTCGGTGTCACGTAGCAAAGCATCGCAGTACCGTACCAGCCAATCATCGCGGCACCAATCGCCGAAGTAATGTGGTCATAACCCGGTGCGATATCTGTGGTTAACGGCCCAAGAGTATAGAAAGGGGCTTCTTTACAGACTTCGAGTTGCAAGTCCATATTTTCCTTGATCATATGCATTGGCACATGCCCCGGACCTTCGATCATCACCTGAACATCATGTTCCCAGGCACGATGCGTTAGTTCACCTAAAGTCCGTAGCTCGGCAAATTGTGCTTCGTCATTGGCATCCTGAATACAGCCCGGACGTAAGCCATCCCCGAGGCTGAAAGACACATCATAGGCTTTCATGATTTCGCAGATTTCATCGAAATGCGTATAGAGGAAGTTTTCCTGATGATGGGCCAGACACCACTGTGCCATGATCGAACCACCACGTGACACAATACCAGTCAGACGATTCGCGGTCAGCGGTACATAACGCAATAACACACCGGCATGAATCGTGAAGTAATCCACGCCCTGTTCAGCCTGTTCAATTAAAGTATCTTTAAAAATTTCCCAAGTCAGGTCTTCGGCTACACCGTTGACTTTTTCTAGTGCCTGATAAATTGGTACGGTACCGATTGGCACTGGAGAGTTACGGATAATCCATTCACGGGTTTCATGAATATTCTGACCAGTCGACAGATCCATAATGGTGTCGGCACCCCAGCGGGTTGCCCAGGTCATTTTTGAAACTTCTTCTTCAATGGATGAACCCAGTGCCGAGTTACCGATGTTGGCATTAATCTTGACCAGGAAATTGCGACCAATAATCATTGGTTCCAGTTCAGGGTGATTGATATTGGCAGGAATAATGGCACGGCCTGCAGCGACTTCCTGACGGACAAATTCAGGGGTGATTTCCTGTAAATTTTTGGCACCAAAATTCTGTCCCGGATGCTGACGCATATCGGTCCCTTCCAGCTGACGCAAGTTTTCCCGAATCGCGATATATTCCATTTCCGGCGTAATAATGCCCTGTTTGGCATAGTGCATCTGGGTCACATTCTGGCCAAGTTTAGCCCGGCGTGGTTTCTGAATATGGGCAAAGCGGATATTGGCAGTACGGATATCACGCAGACGTTGGCGACCAAACTCAGAACTTAAATCATCCAGCATTTCTGTGTCATTACGCTGTTCAATCCAGCCTTCACGCAGATTTGGTAGGCCTTTATTCAGATCAATTTCAACATTTGGATCGGTATAAACCCCTGAAGTGTCATAGACCATCAAAGGTGCATTATATTCACCGCCCAGACCAGTCGGAGTTTCGCTGAGAGAAATTTCCCGCATGGGCACCTGAATATCAGGACGTGAGCCTTGCAGATAAACTTTACGGGAAGCTGGCAGAATGCGGGTCAGATCACGCGCTTCCTGTTCGTGTGGAGTAAGGGGAGTTTCAGAAGAAAGATTCGTTAACTGGCTCATTGCAATGATCCTTATGAATGACATCAACGAATCAAGCACGACCAAAAACGTGGACAGAATTATCTGAGTAGATAAAACAAGGGTAGTCGTTTTTAGATGGCTTGATTCCTACGCAGGTATTAACCTGATCAGGTTCAACGGTACTCACTATCAAATGGCCGATAAGGCTGATTTAAGTGATCTCAGCGAGTTATTACTCGCGCTCCGTCAAGCGAGGCTAAATCTTAGCTTAGTTGGTATTTAAAAAGTAGCTTTAAATTGGGAGGGGTTGCTGATTTTCGGCTATCTCATCGATTTTTAAGAAAAGATTGTTTTAAAGACAGATCGCATCTTTAAAGCAGTTTTTATTGTAGTTCTGTGAGGGTGGGGTGACTTGGGCATAATATAAAATCTGTTCAGTGCTGGACCGGTCACGATAATCCGCAGCTAAGGCACGCTGACGCTGTTCAGGATTCATATCCAGAAACTCTAAAAATAATTGCGCCTGTGTAGATAACTTGGATTTCTGACCACGCGCTAGACCAATAATAGTTTCCAGATGGCTGGTTTCTACCGAATAACGGTCACGATAATCCTCAGAGATTGGCGATTGCTCGCTGCCTCTAAACAGGAAATAAGTATATTGTTTCAGCAGATATTCGGCATCGCGCTGATAGCTACTTTTCGGATAGGTTTGCAGATAATCTTCCCAGAACAAAGCGCGAGCGGCAATATTGGCGGCTTCAAGCTGCAAGCGTTTTTCGACCAAAACCGGTTCCATATTCTGCTCAGCCAGATTTTCAATAAATACCTTTTCGGCAGCCGGTAAATACGGTGCAAAGATACGCGCCAAGTACTCCGGGCTACGACGATATTGCAGCGTGCCATTGCCCTGATCCAGCAGTTCTACATAGGCCTGACCTTTATGCTTCAATAAATACTGGTCGCGTGTGGTCAACTGTTCAAAGTGGCTTTGCTGAATAGTAGGATGCTGAGCCATATCTAAAGCATACTGTTCGAAAGCACGTTGCTGGAATTCGGTACGTTCCACATGCAGAAAGCGTTGATACATTTCGGTGGAACGCTGCATCAGGTGTTTCTGCTCGGCCAGTTCCATGAGCGGCAGACACACTTTAAGATCCTGATTAATCTGTTCCAGTGCAAAAGTGGTGCGCTGTTCATCAATCTGGGACATGTTTTTTTCAATATTTTCACACATGAGGGTGAAATCGTTCGCGGGAGATTGAACGGTTTTAACCTCGGCCTGTTCCATTTCAACCTGCGGTTCTGAGGATTGCTCGCATCCGCCTACGAACAGCAAACTGCTGAAAACAAAACAAACTTTGAATATCGAATGAATTCGCGTTAACACTATGCTTCAGGACTCTATATAGATGAAATCAGAAATAACTGCCTTACCGGGAGCTATATTGTATAGATCTAATTCAAGTTCTATGTGTAGTATTGTGAATGGCTTTGTTAAGCTAGGATGCGGGATGGGGAAAATAGGAGGAATATTGAATAAAATCGTGGATCTATAAGAGAAAAGTAATAAAAGTCATACGTAAAAAATCAAAAGAAATCTTTAGTATTGCTGGGTTTAAAGCGCCTTGATCTGATGATTTAAATGGCTGTAGGGGTGAAAACTATAAAATGAAATTAAAACTCATTGTCAGTGCCTGTTTATTGGGTGTCAGTCCGACACTGTTTGCGCTGGATCTGCGTGAAGCTTATCAGCGTGCCCAGCAGAATGATCCGAACTGGCAGGCGAATCTGTTGCAATACCAGTCGGACCAGCTCAATCTGGGCATTGCCAGCGGAAATTTATTGCCGACTGTGACTTTATCTGGAAATGTGACCCGTAAAAACCAGTCTGCTGATAATTCATCGATAGAAGACTTGCCTGTTGAATTTGGGGAATTACAAGGTTCGAGTGCGACTACACGTCAGATTGCAGTTACTGCACGTCAGCCACTGTTTCGCTGGGATGCTTGGCAGGGTTATAAGCAGGTTAAAACCTCGGTAGAACTCAGCGAAGTTAATTTGCGTCTGCAAAAGCAGCAGCATATTTTGCAGGTGGCAGAAGCCTATTTTAATGTTTTACGCCAGCAGTCTTTAACTACGGCCTATCTGCAAGAAGAGCAGGCCTTATCAGAACAGTTAAAGATGATGAATGCCAAACTTCGAGAAGGACTCGTGGCGAGAAGTGATGTCAGTGAAGCCAATGCCCAATACCAAAGTGCGCAAGCTAACCGGATTTCTACACAGGTACAACTGGTGCTAGCACAGGAACAGTTGGCTCAGTTGATTGGACCTTATCAGGAAAATCTGGCGGTTCTACGTGAGGATTTCCAGTTTCAGAAACCTGTTCCGAGTAATATCGGTTCCTGGACCGAACTGGCACAAAATCAGAATCTGGAAATTTTGCAGGCACGTTTGCAGAAACGCTATTCTGAAGATGCCAAACGGGTGGAGCAGGCGGCTCTCTATCCTCAGGTTGAAGCCGTTGGAACCTATGGCTATTTAAAGCAGACCCCTGAAACAGTGTTATCAACCAATGGGGAGTTTGACCAGATTGGTGTCGAGGTTAACTGGAATCTGTTTACCGGTGGTCGAACCCAAAAAAGTATTCGTCAGGCGGGCGTGAACGTACAGAGAAGCGAAGCCCAACTGGATGCCGCGATTCGCAAAGCCAACACTGATGTCAAACAGTCTTATCTGCAAGTGGAAACGGATGAGGCCAAACTGAATGCACGTAAAGCAGCGATGCAGTCTTCAGATATTGTGTCTCAAGCTTCCAGAGCTCAATATCAGGAAGGTTTAAAAACCATGGTGGATGTATTGCTGGCGCAGCGCAATGCCTTCTCTGCCAAGACCGACTATCTGAATGCTAAATATGATTATTTGCTGCATGTACTGCAATTACAGGCTTCAGTAGGACAATTGACAGAAAAGGAACTGGCAGAGATGAATGCCTGGCTCATTGAATATGACCGTTCTTAAAGAAGGCTAACAAGTTGTCATCAAACTTTCATGATAGTCATGCTTTAATCACAGTTCATGATGTATTTTTGCCTTTTCCTGTTCAGGAGTAGATTTCCTTGAGTCCCAATAATCCTGTGCTCAGTCATCACATTTCTTCGCAATTCAATGAAGAATTGCAGGATGTAAATACCAAGTTCATGACCATGGGTGGCATGGTAGAACAGCAGGTAGCCAATGCCATTCATGCGCTGCTGGATACAGATGCTGCCATGGCGGTCGATGTGCAGTTTCAGGACAATACTGTGAACCGCTTGGAAAGTGAAATTGATGAGGCGCTCACCCTGATTTTGGCTCGCCGTCATCCCGCTGCCATTGATCTGCGTATGGTGCTTGCCATGTCCAAGGCCAATACCGATCTGGAACGGATTGGAGATGAAGCATCGAAAATTGCCCGTATTGCCCAGACTTTGTGTGAAGAGGGTGGTTCACCACGCGGTTATATGGAAACCCGACATATTGGTAACCAAGTTCGAGTGATGATTCATGATGCATTGGATGCCTTTGCTCGTCTGGATGTAGACCAAGCGCTGCGCGTGATGCAGGCCGATGCCGACATTGATCGGGAATATCAGTCCGCTACCCGTACTTTAATGACCTATATGATTGAAGATCCGCGGCATATTAGTCGGGTGATCAATGTACTTTGGGTACTACGCTCACTGGAACGCATTGGAGACCATGCACGTAATATTTCGGAACAGGTTATTTATATGGTCAAGGGCCTGGATGTACGGCATAGCAGTGTTGAAGAAATTGAACAAAAATTTCAGCGTTAAGCAAACCTAAATAATGATAAAAAGCCTGCATTGTGCAGGTTTTTTTTATTTCAAAAATATATTCTTGATATTGTGAAAGCTAGATAGGATAGGTGTTCCCTAATATTGCTATGAGAAAAATCACATAAATAAAAATTACTAATAAGCTTTATAAATTTAATTAAAAGAAATGTGAGCTATTTATCAAAAAACATACAAAAGTTGTATATAATTTAGCAAAATGCGGGTTGATTTATGAAAATGGAATTATTTTCAGAAAGTGAAAAGATTTTTTCACGTGCTCATCAAACCAATAGATAAGAAAGAAAAACGAAGCTCTTTTGTTATCAGTCACATACTTCTGGTCTAAACCTAACCCTGCATTCATTTACTCAGTGAAATTATATATTTAAGAGAAAATTCATGATCATTGATGAAAGTCAAAGAGAAGCTGCCCGAATTTACTTTTCTGTGCAGTTAAAGTTTGTGATCGCGTTAATGGGTGCGTGTTTTTGGACCGTATTTTCTATCTGGATTGCCCAGGACTGGATGCATGATTTGAGCAGCTATATCGGTTATTTTTGGGCTATTTTCCTGATCTATGGTATTGCCATTATTCCGGGATTTATGAACTCATTTGCGGCCTTAAGCCTGATGATGGACAGATGACCTAAACGTCAGCCATTAGCGGTTTATCCAGGGATTACCATGTTGGTCGCAGCCTACAATGAAGCCGCCTCAATTGAAGATACTTTGGTCAGTATTAGCCAGCAAAAATATCCGGGAAAATTACAGGTTATTGTGATCAATGATGGCTCTCAGGATGAAACCGCAGAGATTGTTCGCAAAGCAGAATCAAGATTTCCCTGGCTGACTTTACTAGATTTAAAGCAAAATGCAGGGAAAGCGCACGCCTTAAATGAAGGCCTGAAACTTGCGGAACATGATCTGGTAATTACCGTCGATGCGGATTCCTATCTCCATCGTGTTGCCCTGATCAATATTGTTGAACGCTATGTGGCAGATCCTCCAAATACACGTGCGGTTGCAGGTAAAATTCTGGTACGTAATTCGCGTACCAATCTGCTGACCAAAACTCAGGAATGGGACTATTTTCTGGGAATCTCAGCAACCAAACGCCTGCAATCTCTTTATCAGGGAACTCTGGTAGCGCAAGGTGCTTTCTCTATTTATGACCGTAATGCCCTGATTGAAGTCGGCGGCTGGCCTGAATGTGTAGGTGAAGATATTGTGCTGACCTGGGCCTTGTTAAATGCAGGTTATCGGATTGGCCATTGTGAGGATGCCTGCCTGTTTACCAATGCACCGACGACGCTTAAAGTGTTTGTTAAACAGCGTCAGCGTTGGGCTCGTGGCATGATTGAGGCATTCATTAAACATCCTAGTATTTTAATCAAGCCAAGACTCTCTACATTTTTTATTTACTGGAACCTGTTTTTCCCGTGGCTGGATATTGCCTTTACCTTTGGCTTTATTCCGGGAATCATTCTGGCATGTTTCGGACATTACTGGATTGTCGGGATCATGACTTTGGTGTTATTGCCAATGGCATTCCTGTTGGGCTTTTTAAATTATTCGATTGAACGCAGAATGTTTAATGACCTGGAGCTTAAGGTTCGCAAAAACTTCAGTGGCTTTTTATTGTACGTATTGGCCTATAGCTTCCTGCTTCAACCTGCCAGTATTTTAGGCTATATGGATGAAGTATTGAGAACACGAAAAACCTGGGGAACAAAATGAACACTATGAAAATCGGATATGTATGTGTTCCTCTGCTCGTGGGTTTGAGTACTGCCAGCCTGGCCAATGGATTAAATGAAGATCAGACAGCAAGTGAACGAGCGGCTGGAACGGAATTCTTTTTAAGTGACGATAGTGAAGGCTTCCAGACTCGTAAATTATCAGCGGAATTCTTGCCCGAATATGAAGATGCCGATCATTATCTGGGTGTACGTGGCAGTGCCTATCAATATAGGACAGATGACTGGAAACGCGATGGTCAGAAAGTCTCATTTATTGGGCGTGATATTGAGTCCGCTACAGCCAATGGCTGGAACTTGGAAGCAGGATTATTTGAGCAAGGTGATCATACTTTATTGACCTTTGATGGCAGTTACCGTACCGCACTTGCAAAAAAGACAGCAGTAGAACTTTTTGCCAATCGTGACTGGGTCGAAACCCAGCCTGCACTTGATGCAGGAACGAACTTTACTTTTGTTGGTGCTGCACTGGATCAGGGTTTAGGTGAACATGTCACTCTCGTGGGTTTAGCAGGAACACAGTTTTTCTCGGATGATAACCGCCGTGATCATGGCCGCCTTAGACTGATTTATCAGCCTTCACTGGATCTGGGTCTAACGCTTCAGGCTCGTTATCGTATGTATCGCAGCAGTGAAGAAGATGTGGGTAGAGAGTACTTCAACCCAGAAGATTATCAAGAATCGATGCTCGCTCTTGGTTGGCGTCAGCGCTTCGCTGGCTGGTCTGCAGGCTTAACGGCAGGCTTTGGTCGGGAAAAAATCAATCAGGATCCGAGTCAGTCTACCCGATTATTCGAACTTAACTTACAAAGTCCTGTTCGTGGCTCGCAATTTCTGCGGATGAATGCCGGCTATAACCGCAGTGCTTCGTTCTATGGCCCGAATTACGATTATCGTTATATCAGGGGTGAATGGATTATGCGTTTTTAATACTGGACGATAAATCTTGATTTTAAGCGGTCTTTAAAGACCGCTTTTATTTTTTAGGGATAGTCTAATGAAGAGCTAACTATGCGTTTCTTCCTCTGCATCATCTTCAAAAGTCTTGGCAATTTTTTCAATATTCAGGCTCTTGGCCATTGCATCGAAAATTTCCTTATACACGCCGTCCTGATGATAAAGCGCGTCATGTTCACCGTGTTCGGCAATACAACCTTCTTTCATCACATAGGTATAGTCTGCATCAATAATCTGAGACAAGCTATGCGAAATAATAATCACGGTACGGCCTTGCTTGATTTGATCCAGACTCTGTTTGATCTGTTCTGTCGCAATGGCATCCAGACTCGCCGTCGGCTCGTCCAGAAAAATAATCGGCGGGTTTTTCAGGAACATCCGTGCGATGGCAATCCGCTGTTGCTGACCGCCGGACAGTTGCAGGGCATCGGAATCATAACCATCCGGTAGCTGTAAAATCTGTTCATGAATTGAGGCTTTTTGAGCAGCTGCAATCACCTCATCCATACTGGCATTGGTTTTGCCATAACGGATATTGTCAAAAATTGTGCCCTGGAAAATATGATTTTTCTGTAATACTAATCCGATATGATCACGCAGATATTGAGTGTCATAATCTTTTAAGTCGATCCCATCCAGCTTGATCTGGCCTTCCTGTGGTTCATAAAATTTATCGAGCAGACTGATCAAGGTTGATTTTCCAGCTCCTGATAATCCTACCAGTGCGGTAATGGTATTGGGACGGATTTCCATATTGATATCTTTTAAAGCATGATGCTCATTCGGATAATAAAAATTCACGCCACTTAGCTCAAATCGGCCTTTAACTGGCGGTTTTTGCTGTCCGCTTTGCTCAATTTCAGCATCCGCTTCCAGAATATTAAAGAAGCTTTCTGAATAGATCATGGCATCATTCACTTCATCATAAATCCGGTGCAACGAGCGAATCGGGGCAGAGACGTTATTAAAGAGCAGCACATGGTACATGATCATGCCGATACTCATCTGGCCATCCAGTACAAAATAGGAGGTCAGAATAATAATCAGGACTATGCCGATCTGTTCAATAAAGGTTTTTAAGCCATCAAACAGGAAGCTGGTTTGCCGGGTTTTCATCTGGTTATCGGTCAGTTCACGCTGCAAGCTCAGCTGCTTGTCTGATTCAATTGATTCCCGGTTAAAGGATTTGATGACTGTAATTGAATTGATGATACTGAGAATCCCTTGGCTCTTTTTTTCCCGGCCATCTCTCAGACTACGGCGCCATCCACCGAGTTTTTGTGCCTGTTTATAGGTGAGCCAGAAGTAGATCGGCACAATCGCTGTGGCGACCAGTCCGACATAAAAATTGGCATAGTACATCAGCCCTAGCGCGACAATTGCACTGGTAAACAGAGGAAAAATATCAATAAAAAAGATCTGAACCAGTCGGGTGAGGGAGCCAATTCCGCGGTCGATTCGGGTCTGTAATTTTCCAGCCTGATTATTATCCTGATTAAAAAAAGCCAGCCGGTATTTTAAAAACTTTTCAATAATGCCTTGAGCCAGGTCTTGGGAAATAAAAATCCGCAGCTTTTCTCCATAAAACTTCTGCCCAAACTGGACCAGTGCATTCACCACTTCTTTACCGAGTAAGATGGCAGAGATAGTGATCAAGATATGCCAACCTTCATCTAGCCCTTGTCCTTGTTCCAGCAGTGCATTGATGCTATCGACTGCATATTGCAGGGTCAGTGCATTGACCTGAGCAGTAAAGGAACCGATCAGGGTCAGAATGAGGGTCGCAATCACCAGAAGTCGATAAGGGCTGACAAAGGGACGAAGTTTTAAAAACAGCTGCCATAAATTCATAAGCAATTATTTTTATTGTCAAAGTTGAATTTAGTCTAGGCAGGAATAGAGGTACTCACAAGAGCAAATGTTGTATTTATTTGTGAAATTAGATTGTAATTTTTCTGGATAAGTCTCAGTCTTTTCAGCAAGATATCGTAAATTTTAGACTGATTTTAAAATGACTTTGGACCTGTTTGCGCCAGAACCTCAAGTGAATTTATTACCCATTGATGGGGTGGTAGAGGATTATGGGCAGATTTTAAATGAGCAGCAGAGCCAGCAATATTTGCAGCATTTTCTAGCTCATCTAGCCTGGCAAGCGGATGAAGTCACTTTATTTAGTAAGCATTATATTACTGGACGAAAAGTCGTCTGGTATGGTGATGAACACTATCAGTATCATTATTCCGGAAGTTTTAAACAAGCTCATATCTGGACACCGGGGCTATTTCGGTTAAAGCAGCATATTGAAAAATTGGTGTGTCATTCCTTTAATTCCTGCCTGGCCAATTTATATGAAGATGGTTCGCAAGGTCTGGGCTGGCATAGTGATGATGAGGCGGCTTTATATCAAGGGGGGTCCCGCGAAAATGTGATTGCATCCCTCAGTCTGGGGGCAACCCGCAAAATGAGCTTTAAACATAAGACAGAAAATAAAACAGTAGATCTACTTTTGCAAAGTGGTCAATTGATTGTGATGCGTGGACAGACCCAACACTACTGGAAACATTGCATCCGGAAAACGACTCGGGTTTTGGAACCCAGAATTAACCTGACTTTTCGTTATTTTTTTCCTTAATTAAATTATCTTTGATAAAACAAAAAATATTAGTTCATTAGTATTTAAAATTCTTTCTCCCTCAGGGAGAAAGTGAGGATGAGGAAATTTCTTTGGTCATTGTTTTATGATTAAAAAATGATTGATGAAGGCACTCTATTCTTTTAGATTGAAAGTATCCCAATGAACTAAAAAAGAGATTCTTTAATTCAAAAAAAATAGCATCTCGAAAGATGCTATGGCTGATATTCAAAAAGAAATTTAAGGTTGTAGTCCAACCGGATGCCGATACCAGCTTTCAATCAAGAGGGCAGCAGCAATACTGTCCGCTGACAATTTTTTGCCGCGACCTTGAGCCTGATAATGATCCAGTTCATCCCGTGCTTCACGAGTGGTCAGGCGTTCATCCACCATCAAGGTTTCAATATTGGTCTGATGACGTAAACGGCGGGCAAATTTACGTGCCCGTGTCGACAGTTCAGATTCACTATCATCCATATTCAGTGGCAGACCAACTAAAAATAAGCCTGGCTGATGGCTTTTTACGATTTTCAGTAACTCATCCCAGTTCGGGATCCCATCTTTCATGGGAAATAAAGGGAGGGGATTGGCACTTTCAATCAGGGATTGACCGACTGCCATTCCCATTTTCTGTGTACCAAAATCAAACGTCATAATAGTGTTTGGCGCGTTTACATCAGGCATGTCCAATCTCGGAAGATAACCAGGTTCGGTCTACGCCCATTTTTTTATAGGCAGCATCCCAGCGGTCGTTATAAGGTAAGTTAAAAATCAGGTCCATATCGGATTCACAGATTAGCCAGTCACCCCGGGCAATCTCTTCTTCAAGCTGATGTTTGCCCCAGCTGGCATAACCCAATGCGATCTGATAGCGGCCTACACCTTCATTATGCGCAATCGCATCCAGAATATCTTTAGATGTGGTAATACAAACATTTTCACCCACAGCAATAGAAGAATGCCAGGTCGGCTGACCGGTATGCAGGACAAAACCAGCCTCTGGTCGCAAAGGTCCACCTTGCAACACTTCATGGGGATTGACATTATCCGCTTCAATATCCAGATCATTCAGCAATTCTTTAATTTGAATGCCAGCAGGGCGGTTAATAATGATCCCTTGAGCGCCATCTTCATCATGACGGGCCAGATAAATGACCGTGTGGGCAAAAAAATCGTCACTTGCATGGGGTGGCGCAATCAGACAACGATGAGTCAGATATTGTTTAGTCACCTGAGCGGCTCTCCAAAAGTCTATATCGTTTGTGATCGTGGTAGATGATTTATCAGGGCAAAAGACTGGATTTTCAATTCTGCAAATTGTCTATTCCTTTATTTACTTATCCCACAAAAATGCACTACTGACAACTTAGCTTTGTAGATGCTGAGTATAAAAAAACTACAAATAGGTATTTTTTATTTTTTCAATAAATCAATAAAATCAGTTTTATTTTATTTTATTGAATGGTAAATTCTAGGGTTCATTTATTATCGACTAAGAATATAAAATAAATTTAAGAAGGAATAAGTTTATATATTTTTAATTGTTTAATAATCAAACTAAATAATTAAATAGAAGAAAATATTAAATTTTATATTTAAAGCGGAGTGCTTTATTTTTTATTAATTTTTTATAAGTTGTTTTAAACTAAAAGCTGTTCATAAAAAATCCCTGCACTAGTCAGGGATTTTTTATTAAGCATAATTCATGCTTGCTGAAACTTTAACTGTCTTAACTGACGTGCATGCTGCAAGGTGGTTTCATTAATTTCCACGCCACCCGTCATACGTGCAAGTTCCTGTACAATTTCACTTTCTTCCAGATTGATAATGGTACTGCTGGCCGGATCAGTCTGGCGCTTTTTCACCAGTAAATGCTGATCGGACTGTGCAGCCACCTGCGCCTGATGGGTGATACATAGAATTTGTACATGCTGTGCCAGATCAGCCAATAAGCGACCCACGATTTCCGCAGTTCCGCCACTGATCCCAACGTCGATTTCATCAAAGACCAGTACTTCAGCTTCAGTTTTTTCTGCATTCATCACCTGCATCACCAAGGCAATACGGGATAATTCACCGCCTGAAGCCACGCGTGCCAGAGGTTGCGCTGGAATGCCTTTGTTGGCAGTAAATAGAAGTTGAATAAAACTCAAACCTTCACTCGATGGATGTTCCAAAGGCTCAAATTTAAATTCAAAATGCGCTTCTGGTAGTGCGAGCTGTTTCACCTGTTCGGTCAGTTTCTTCGCCAGCGGTTCGGCTGCATCACGGCGAATCTGATCCAGATATTGTGCTTTGTTTAAGAATTCCTGATAAGAAATTTCCACTTGTTCAGCCAGAGTTTCCGGATCTTCCAGCTGATGCAGCTGCTCAAGCTCAGCCTGCCAGGCCTCATATTCTTCTTTCAGCAATTCTGGCTGGGTGCGGTATTTGCGTGCTAAACGGTGAAATACTTCCAGTTTGGAATTCAGTTCTTCCATACGTTCCGGATCAAAGCTTTGCCGATCCATAAACTGGCGTAAGGTCGCCGTCGCATCTTCGAGTTCACTTTGGGCATTCAGCAATGAAGTATAAATCTGGGAAAGCTGCTCGCTACGACCGGCATGCGATTCCATACGGCGTAAGATTGAAGCCAGTTCCTGCGAAATATTCTGTTCACCTTCATCCAGGCCATTCAGGCTATAGACACAATCCTGCATAATCGCTTCATGATGTGAAAGGCGGTCAAATTCCTGCTCAATTTCCTGATAATCCGTCTGGACGACTTCTTCCAGTTCTTCGAGTTGTAGCTCCAGAGTTTCCATACGTTGCTTACGGGTTGCTTGTGCATCCAGCGCGGCCTGATGCTGGCGAATATTTTTATGCCAGGTGCTATAAGCATCACGTACTTCCTGAGCTGGTGCATAAAAATTGCTATAACGATCTAGCCAGTGTTTGGGATAAGGCGGTTCTAGAAGTTGCTGCTGGCTATGCTGGCTATAAAGCTGGACCAGTAGTCGGCCAATTTCTTTCAGTTCAGACAGGCTGCTGGGCCGGCCATTGATCCAAGCCTTACTGCGGCCCGTGGCAAAGATCACCCGGCGTAAATGAATTTCCCCTGACTCATCATCGAGTTCATGCTCTTTTAACCAGCTCGCCTCAGGGCTGTCTTCCTGATAGCTAAAGGTTGCGGTTACATCGGCTTTTTCGGTGCCATAACGCACATAATTGGTATCGGTTCGCTCACCCAGACAGGCAGACAGGGCATCCAGTAACAGGGATTTACCTGCACCGGTTTCACCAGTAAGAACGTTAAAACCTTTATCAATATCAATAGCAAGATGCTCGGCCAAAGCAAAATTGATCAGAGTTAAATGTGTCAGCATAAACGCATCCGGGCTGCGAAAAGTTTGAGTGAAATAGCATGTCAGTTGCTTCAGTCTAGCAACGCGGCTGTTATTATAAATCAGGATAAATCGATTTCATTCTATCTTAAATTTCAGGGATTAATACACGCTTATTTGAATGTTGTGTCACAGGAACCAAGATTAGGCCACTGAAGTTACAAAAGATATTTTCATTTTTCTGACATGCTTGAAATTTAAATTAAATCAGGTCGGAATATATTTTGCTTATAAATGGCGAGAAAAATCACGGCATTTTCCAAGATCTGCCGAAATCACTCAAACAGGCTGGAATCAAGGCAAGCAGGGGCACCCAATAATTTCATTCAAGTCCGATAAACTTCGATTGATTAGTTGCGGGTGCACATTTAAACTACAGCAATCAAAATATTACAAAATGCTTTATCTGGAGAAATGGCATGTCAGCTCAGTTTGATCATGTATCAGTACTTAAAAAATCGAATGTGTATTTTGGCGGGTTATGCATCAGCCATGTGGTGCAATTTGAAGATGGCACTAAAAAAACCTTAGGGGTAATTTTACCTTCAGAAAATGCATTAACTTTTGAAACACATGTGCCTGAGCGTATGGAAATCATCTCAGGTGAATGCCGTGTACAAATCGCTGACAGCGAAGAAAAAGAACTGTTCCGTGCTGGTCAGTCTTTCTATGTGCCAGGCAATAGCCGTTTCAAAATCGAAACTGATGACGTGCTGGACTATGTTTGCCATTTTGAAGGCTAAACAGACCTACAGATGAGCTGTAGCCGATCAAGAAATTTTGTTCTGAATCGGTTAAACTAAGCTTGATACGGAATCCTGTGAAGTTGGCTTTGCAGGATTTTTCTTTTGCTGCCTATTTCCCAATTTATTTTCGAGGTCGTTCATGGCTAAACCTGAGTATTATTATGGCGTCCATTCAGTAGAATCACTGCTGGAGCTTGAGCCTGAACGTGTCTTGACTCTTTTTACCCTGAAAGGCCGTGATGATCAGCGCCTGAAACGTGTACTGGAATTGGCTGAGCCTTTTGGCATTAGTGTCCAGCAGGCTAGTCGTGACAAGCTGGAAAAACTGGCTGGTTTGCCTTTTCACCAAGGCGTTGTAGCGGCAGTTCGCCCGCATCCAACCTTAAATGAAAAGGATCTGGAAGATCTATTGAAGCAAGATTCTCAAGTACTTTTATTAGCACTCGATCAGGTAACTGATCCACATAACCTGGGTGCTTGTATTCGTACTGCCGCAGCGATGGGTGTAGCGGCTGTAATTGTGCCGCGTGACCGTTCAGCAAGCCTGACGCCAACTGCACGTAAAGTGGCAGCGGGTGGTGCAGAAAAAGTGAAGTTTATTCAGGTGACCAATCTGGCGCGTACTTTGGGTCAAATCAAAGATGAATTTAATGTACGTGTGGTTGGTACGATGCTGGATGAAAAAGCTTTACCTATCCAGAAATTTGATTTTACTGGTACAGGTGTATGCGTGGTGATGGGTGCGGAAGATACCGGTTTGCGTCCAATTACCCAAAGCCAATGTGATCAGACGGTTTATATTCCGATGACAGGAAATCTGCAAAGTCTGAATGTGAGCGTGGCAACAGGGATGGCTCTTTATGAAGCCTGTCGTCAGCGTCAAGCTTAAGTCCTTTTTATTATTTACCTAAATACTGTTAAAGAAGAAGTCTATGTCTCCCCGAACGCAAGGTTATGCCTTTGTCTTAATTACCATGTGTATTTGGGGAGGTTTTACCTTAAGCACGCGCTTAAGTGCCCAGTGGGGGATTAGTGCCTGGGATCTGGTGGGATTACGTTTTCTATTGGCTTTTCTGATTCTGATGCCAGTCCTGATTTATAAAAAGGACACAGCCTTTTTGTGGAGTAAGAAATCCTTTCTCTTAGCCATGATTGGCGGGGTGGGGTATTGCCTGACTGCTTATACCGCTTTCCATTATGCACCTGCAGCTCATGCTGCCGTATTTCTGAATGGCTGTATTCCACTTTGTACCGCAGTGGCTGCTTTTGTGTTATTTAAACAGGGGTTTGACCGACATACCTGGATCAGTATGGTGATTATGCTGCTTGCGATTGGCAGTATGAGCTGGCTAATGTTCCGGGAGTCCGGTGTGGCCTTGGGATTAGGCGATCTGCTATTTTTCATCAGTGCGATGTGGTGGGGTGTGTTCACTGTACTGCTACGTCAATGGAAACTCTCTGCCTGGCATTCCATGGCCAGTGTGGCGATCTGGTCAGCTATCGTTTATGTGCCCCTTTATCTGATATTCTTCCCCAAACATCTGGAGGCTGCTGAACCTTGGCAAATGGCTTCCCAAGTGCTCTTTCACGGTATTTTTGTGGTGATTGTAGCAACATTAACCTATGTAGAAGCAATTAAACGTTTAGGTGCTTTTAAAGCGGGCAGTATTGTAACCCTGGCGCCATTTATTGCTGCCATACTGGCTGTACCGTTATTAAATGAGCCTCTAAGTCTCGCGATTGTCTCTGGTTTGGTAGGTATGGCAATTGGTGCCATACAGCCTTGGCGCTGGCTGATGCATCAAGACAGTCTCAGCCAAAAACTGGAACAACAAAAAAAGCAGTCCTAACAGGGCTGCTTTTTATTTAAACTCTGACTGAGTTCGGGTTAATGATTTTGAGCAGCCATCTTAAGATACTTTTCATGTAAAGGCGTAAGATGGGCATAAAGATGTTCCAGCTCACCATCATTCAGCACAATATCATCAGCCATGGCACACTTTTGTTCACGCGGCATTTGTGCGGCAATGATCTTCTGAATTTGCTCTACATTTTGGCCATCACGCTGCGAAGCCCGCTGAATTTGCAGTTCAATCGCGGCATCAATTAATAATGTATGTTGTGTCAGTTCATGCTGATTGGTTTCGAACAATAAAGGAGACACTAAAATCGCATAAGGACTTTGTGCTGCATGCAACTGTTGAATAATTGAAGTGCGAATAGCAGGGTGGGTGATATTTTCCAGCGTTTTTCTTGCTTCTGGAGACTGGAAAATATGGTCACGTAAAGCACGGCGATTCAATGAGCCATCCTCAAGCAAAACCCAATCGCCAAAAGCTTGCTGAATCTGCTGTAGGGCTGGCTGACCGATATCAACGATTTCACGGGCAACAATATCTGCATCTACGACAGCAATCCCTTGAGCTTCAAACCATTGGCTGGCAGCAGACTTGCCACTACCAATTCCACCAGTTAAACCGAGTACAAATTTCACTTTACTGACCTAAATAGATTTTCATGATCTGCTCACCCCATAAAAAGGCAATCCAGCCGGCAATGGCAATATAAGGGCCAAAGGCAAAGGGCTGATTTTCTTTACGAACTTTAAGCAGGATAATCCCAATAATCGCACCCACCAATGATGACAATAATACAATGAGTGGTAGGAGCATAGGCCCCATCCAGGCACCTAGGGCCGCTAACAGTTTGAAATCTCCATAGCCCATACCTTCCTTGCCGGTTACCAGCTTAAACAGATAGTACACCACCCACAAGCATAAGAAGCCAATGATATAGCCCCAGATGGCAGAATTAGGGGTAGTATAAATCGCATAACTATTAATACCCAGGCCGAGTGCAGCCAGCGGCAGGGTATATCGATCGGGTAATAACTGGGTATCGAAATCAATAAAGGTGAGGGCAATCAGGACATAGGTAAAAACCAGCCCAAACAGCATCTGTATAGTAGGTCCGAATACTGCCACCACTATCAGTGCACAAGCAGCTGTCAAAAGCTCAATAAATGGATAGCGGATACTGATAGGATTCTGACAGTTACCACATTTACCACGTAATAAAATCCAACTAATCACTGGAACATTTTGATACCAGCGAATAGGAGTCTGACATTTCGGGCAGGTTGAAGCTGGCTTGCTTAAAGTAATTTTGCTTTCATCAATAATGGGCTGATCTGGATGCAAAAACAGTTGGCAATCTGTACGCCATTCCTGTTCCATCATTTTAGGTGTGCGATAAATGACAACGTTTAAAAAGCTACCAATACAGAGACTAAAAAGCCCAACTGCGAGATAAAGCGCAGTTGGGTTTTGACTGAAATATAAAATAAAATCTTGCATTAAACCACGGAACCCATTTGGAAAATTGGAAGGTACATTGCGATAACAAGGCCACCAACAAGGACACCAAGAATTGCCATAATCAAGGGCTCCATCATGGAAGTTAAACCATCAACCGCATTGTCGACTTCATTTTCATAATGGGTTGCGACTTTATCCAGCATGGCATCCAATGCACCTGATTCTTCACCAATTGCAACCATTTGTACGGCCATAGAGGGGAATTTATCGGTGACACGCATGGCAAATTGAAGCTGTTGACCTGTCGCAACATCTTCCTTGATTTTTAATACCGCCTCCTCATAGACCACGTTATTGGTTGCACCAGCAGTCGATTCAAGCGCATCAATTAATGGCACACCGGCAGCAAAAGTGGTGGCGAGAGTGCGGCTATAACGGGCAATGATCGCTTTATAGACCAGATCACCAAAGATGGGTGCTTTGAGCGCGGCCTTATCCAGTAAATCACGGAATTTTTTGCTACGCTTTTTCGCTTCAAGGAAAGCAGTAATCACTACGCCAATTCCAATAATCAAAAGGAACCAATATTTTTGCATCCATTCGGACATATTGACTACCATTTTAGTAAATGCAGGTAAGTCTGCACTGAATGAAGAGAATAAGTCCTGGAATACAGGAACTACTTTCACCATCAGGATAATTGTGACGATCACAGCTACTACAATTACTGTAGCTGGGTATTTCATGGCTTTTTTAATTTTTTGCTTTAACAGCTCACTTTTTTCTTTATAAATCGCGACACGATCCAGCATGGTTTCCAGAGCACCAGATTGTTCGCCAGATTCAACTAAAGAACAGAATAGGTTGTCAAAATATTGCGGGTATTTTCGTAATGCTCCGGCAAAAGTATTCCCGCCTTCGACTTCACCTTTAATTCCAAGCACAACCTCGCGCATAGAAGGATTTTCCAAACCTTCCGCAACAATTTCAAAGCCCTGAACTAACGGTACCCCAGCTTTCATCATAGTGGCGAGCTGACGGGTGAAGATAGTGATATCCAGTGTAGAAACTTTTTTCTTCATCAAACCTTCGAGAATATTTTTTTTCTTTTCTCGAATGGTTTTGATCGTAATGCCTTGTTTGCGCAAGTTCACTTTTGCCAAGGCCATATTTCGTGCCGGCAATTCCCCCTTGATCTTGGCGCCTTTGCGATCAACCCCTTCATAACTGAAGATCGGTGTCATCTGGCCTTTTTTTACTGCTGCCATAGCTTTATCCTTATTTTATATTCAGCACGATCATTCGCTGGTTACACGATTGACTTCCTGTAAAGAAGTCACCCCCTGCATAACCTTCACTAACCCTGATCGGCGTAAATTGTTAAATCCTGCACGTGCGGAAGCTTCAGCAATTTCAATGGCATTGCCATCTTCCATAATAATTCTTGAAATCTCAGGTGTTACCTTCATAACTTCATAAATACCGACCCGGCCCTTATAACCTTCACGACATTCATTACAGCCGACTGGCTCATAAATCTGAAATTCAGGGCTTTGTAAATCTGCTTCGGTAAAGCCCATCTCCAGTAAGCTTTGCTTTGGAATGTCAGCCGGTTTTTTACATTGTGAACACAAGCGACGGGCCAGACGCTGCGCAATCACCAGATTGACTGAAGTCGCGATATTGAAAGAAGGTACGCCCATATTACGTAAACGGGTCAAAGTTTCCGGAGCACTGTTGGTGTGCAGAGTTGACATCACCATATGGCCTGTTTGGGCTGCCTTGATTGCAATTTCAGCTGTTTCCAGATCACGGATCTCACCGACCATGACAATATCAGGATCCTGACGCAAGAAGGATTTTAATGCCGCTGCGAAAGTCAGGCCAACTTTATTGTTGACGTTCACCTGATTAATCCCTTGCAGGTTAATCTCGACTGGATCTTCCGCAGTAGAAATATTGGTATCCTCGCGGTTTAAGATGTTTAAGCCCGTATAAAGCGATACGGTTTTACCAGAACCGGTAGGACCGGTAATCAGTAACATCCCTTGCGGTTTATCTAGGGCTTCCATAAATAGTTCTTTCTGCTCAGGCTCATAACCTAAAGCATCAATTCCCAGCATGGCACTGGATGGATCTAGAATACGTAGAACCAGTTTTTCACCAAACAGGGTAGGGAGTGAGTTAACACGGAAGTCGATAGCTTTGTTTTTTGAAAGCTTTAATTTAATACGGCCGTCTTGAGGCACGCGTTTCTCAGAAATGTCCATTTGCGACATAACTTTTAAACGTGACGCCAAACGGTTTGCTAGTTGTAGCGGCGGTGTTGCAATTTGACGTAAGACTCCATCAACACGATAGCGTACCCGATACATTTTTTCATAAGGTTCAAAATGTAAATCTGATGCCCCCATACGAATGGCATCAATCAGTAATTTATTAATATATTTAACAATCGGGGCTTCTTCACTTTTGTCTTTTTCGTCTTCTTCTTTATTTGGATCGGTTGTGTCGACATCGACATCCAGATCGAAATCATCATCAAAATCAAAAGTACTTTCTTCAGTAAAGTTTTGCTCAATCAGTTTTTCAAGTTTATTGTGTTCAACAATAACAGTTTCGATATTCAGTTTGGTTGCAAAGCGGATGGCATCCGTTGCTTCAATATTGGTTGGATTGCTCGTGGCAACATAAAGAACATTGGAATTCTTATAAATTGGCAAAATTCGATGTTTGGTAATTAGCTTTTCATCGATATCTTCACGCAGGATTTGTCCTGGATCATAAGCGCCAATATCAAATAAAGGCTCACCAAATTCTACTGAGATCGTTTCGGCAATGGTGGTAGGGGAAAGATTATGATGACTGACCAAATAGGCCACAATATCTGTTTTTTCTTGTTTCGCATTGGCTAAAGCAGTCCGCATATCTTCAGCCGATAATACCCCTTCATCGACCAGGCGACGAATAAACCCCGTAAATCTTGGTGACCCCTGCAATGCTGTCATGCTTCAATATGCCTATCAATTCAATTTTTTTAATTTGCTATTCTAAAATTATACGTTTGTTATACAAAAATACCATAGCTGAGAATGCTGTAATCTTCCTGATATTCAGTAAAAGCTTGAACTGGTCGGAAGAACCGGGTATTTTTTTCAGTGATAACAAAAAATATCCATTTTGAATAGTCTAAACTGAGAAATAGGATGAATAAAACTATTCTTTAAATTTTACAATTCCGTGTAGAATGTGCCCAATTCAAGATATGTCAGTGAAATAGGTTATTTATGTCGGTTTCGACGATTACCCCTTGGGTAGTGGGCAACTGGAAAATGAATCCAATGCAAGCAGATGCCCAGGCTTTGGTTCAAAATTTCAAAGACTTGCTTGAGTCTGCACCAGTTTCAACAGAGAAATGTCATTTGGGTGTGGCACCGACAACCCTTGCCTTAACTCAAATTCAAACTGCATTTGCTTCTGCAAATCGCCCTGTATATACCGTAGCACAAGATGTATCACGTATTTCAGGTACAGGCGCTTATACCGGGGAAGTAAGTGCTGAATTATTGGCTGATAGCCAGATTCGCTATGTATTGATTGGACACTCTGAACGTCGTGAAATTTTTGCTGAAAGTTCACAGATTCTAAATGCTAAAATCAAGAATGCCTTAAATGCCGGCTTAACCGTAATTTACTGTGTGGGCGAAAGTCTGGAACAGCGTGAAGCAGGGCAGGCAGAAGCAGTGGTTCTGCAACAGATTTGTGATATCGCGACTGTGGTTGCAGGCGAGCAGTGGAAAAATATCGTGATTGCTTATGAGCCAATCTGGGCCATTGGTACCGGTAAAACAGCTTCTCCGGAAGATGCGCAGGCCATGCATGCCCAGATCCGTCAGGGCTTGAGCCAGATTACAGGTTATGCTGCGACTATGGCGATTTTATATGGTGGTAGTGTAAAACCGGAAAATGCAGTAGAGTTAGCAGCCTGTCCTGACATTAACGGGGCATTGGTGGGTGGTGCATCACTCAATGCTGAGTCGTTCCATCAAATTGCTCAAGCATTTGCAAATACACAATAATTAGGAGTTCAGCATGCAAACTTTTGTGCTGGTAGTACATATTATCTTAGCGATTTTGATGATTGTCTTGATTTTGGTTCAGCATGGTAAAGGTGCGGATGCAGGTGCATCATTCGGTGGTGGCGGTGCGGCAACGATCTTTGGTGCCTCGGGTTCGGGTAATTTCATGACCCGTTTGACGGCAGTTTTTACCGCATTGTTCTTTGTAACCAGTATTACTTTGGCGATTCTTGCCAAGAAACAGACCACTGATGCGTACAGCTTGTCTTCAATTCAATCAGCTCCAACTGCGCCTGCACAACCGGTTGAAACTTCACCAACTGCACCACAAACGACCGAATAATTTTAATTAAACCTTTCTTTTTTTCAGTGATGCGACTAGAATGCGTCACAGCTGCGGTGGTGGTGGAATTGGTAGACACGCTACCTTGAGGTGGTAGTGCTTTCGGGCGTGGGGGTTCAAGTCCCCCCTTCCGCACCAACTTATAATCCAGAACATAAGTTGGTGTATGCAGCTAAAAAACTTCTGTTGTTGCGGGATGGAGCAGTCTGGTAGCTCGTCGGGCTCATAACCCGAAGGTCGTTGGTTCAAATCCAGCTCCCGCTACCAATCAATCCTCTTTTAAAGACGCAAACTTTTAAAAGGCAGCTTAAATCTGATTTAAGTTGAGAAGGATTATTTGCATGTTGTTGCGGGGTGGAGCAGTCTGGTAGCTCGTCGGGCTCATAACCCGAAGGTCGTTGGTTCAAATCCAGCCCCCGCTACCAATCCTTTAAAGATGCAAACTTTAAAGGCGGTTTAATGATAGAATGTTAAGCTGAATGTTATTTGTATGCTGATGCGGGATGGAGCAGTCTGGTAGCTCGTCGGGCTCATAACCCGAAGGTCGTTGGTTCAAATCCAGCTCCCGCTACCAATTTTTCAGTAACAGATAACAAATATGCAGAATGATGTGGTTGTGATTGAAAAGTTCGCATCTTTTGTATATAATTTTTGCACGTTGATGCGGGATGGAGCAGTCTGGTAGCTCGTCGGGCTCATAACCCGAAGGTCGTTGGTTCAAATCCAGCTCCCGCTACCAAGTTTCTTAAAAGAGGCTCACAACTATGGTGGGCCTTTTTGCACAGTGGGATTTGAAAAAAGTTCAAATTGTGTATTAATTGGGGCGATTTACGCCCTTTTTTATTGGCTATCGTGTAGTGTCGACAATATTTGGTCAAATCTCCATGTTTCACTACTACTATAGTTTGTATTGGTTTGTAGTGGTCAAATAGATCATAAAATCGCACCAGATGACGAGAGTAAATGAAGCTATCAAATAAAACTCAAGCACTTCAGGACTTGATTGCACCAGCAGTTGAAGCCTGTGATGTAAATCTGTGGGGGATTGAATTCCTGCCACAAGGCAAACGTTCATTATTACGGATCTATATCGACAAACCGGTCGATGAAAATGCAGCACCTGTTGTCAATGAAGATGGCGAAGAAGAGCAGGGTCGTGGTATTGGGGTTCAGGACTGTGTGCGTGTCACACAGCAAGTCGGCGCGATCCTGGATGTACATGATCCAATCTCAGGTGAATATTCGCTTGAAGTGTCTTCACCAGGTTGGGATCGTCCATTCTTCCAGCTGGAGCAGATGGCTCACTATACCGGACAAACGGTTGCGCTGCGTTTGATCAGTGCCGTCGATAACCGTCGTAAATTCCAGGCAAAACTGGTTGCAGTTGACCTTGAAAATGAAATGATTCAAGTTGAAGTAGAAAAGCAACAGATTTTGGATATCGACAGTCACAATATCGATAAAGCAAACTTGGTCTATCAAGATTAATTCAATTAATAAGAATCTGAACGAATAGGTGACTTATGGCACGTGAAATTCTTACCGTCGTTGAAACGGTTAGTAACGAAAAAGGTGTAAGTCGTGAAGCAATTTTTGAAGCGCTAGAACAAGCTTTGGTTGCAGCGACTAAGAAGAAATTCTACGAGGGGACTCACTCGGAAGAAGCTCGTCTTCGTGTAGAAATTGACCGTAAAACTGGTGATTATCGTACTTTCCGTCAATGGGAAGTGGTGGCTGATGAAGATCATGAAATGCCTGCTTGTCAGGATGCGATCTCTGATGTGGATCCGGCACAATGGTCGATTGGCGATATCCGTGAACTGGAAGTAGAATCAATCGATTTCGGTCGTATTGCTGCTCAGATCGCGAAACAGGTAATTGTACAGAAGATCCGTGAAGCAGAACGTGCACTGGTTGCCGATGCTTATGAATCTAAAGTCGGTGAGCTGATCTACGGTGAAGTGAAAAAACAAACCAAAGATGGCTTTATCATTGACTTGGGTGACAACGCAGAAGCGTATCTGGCACGTGAAGAGATGATTCCGAAGGAAATCCTTCGCCCGAAACAACGCGTAAATGCGATTCTATATAGCGTTAACCGTGAAGGCCGTGGTGCACAGTTATTGTTGTCACGTGCTAAACCGGAAATGCTGATTGCATTGATGAAAAAAGAAATCCCTGAAATTTCTGAAGAAATCATTGAAATTAAGGCCGCAGCTCGTCAACCGGGTGTTCGTGCTAAAATTGCAGTGAAAACCAACGACCACCGTATTGACCCGGTGGGTGCTTGTATTGGTATGCGTGGTACACGTATCCAGGCTGTACAGCAAGAGCTCAATGGCGAGCGTATTGATGTGGTGGTTTGGTCGGATGATCCTGCGCAATATATCGCAAGCGCATTAGAACCAGCAGATGTATCTAGTATTGTCATCGATGAAGATGCACGTACTGCAGACATCATTTTCGCGACTAGTGATCAGCTAGCTCGTGCAATTGGTTCACAAGGTCAAAACGTTCGTCTGGCATCTGAATTGACTGGCTACAAGCTGGACATGATGCTGGAAGAAGAATACTACGCACGTCAGCAAAGCGAAGCACAAAAATACCTGGACATGTTTGTTACACGTCTGGATATTGCTGAAGATTTGGCGATGGCGTTGGTAGAAATGGGCTTCACCTCGCTTGAAGAAATTGCTTACGTACCGCCAGAAACGTTTGATGAAATCGAACTGGATGCGGAACTGGTTGAACTACTGCAAAGCCGTGCGAAAGAAATTGCACTTGCTGATGCATTACAACAGCAAGAAAACGTACAAGCGCCAAGTGAAGAACTTGTTGCAATGGAAGGCATGACAGCAGAGATCGCGCAAGCTCTCGCAGCTCGTGGTGTGGTAACCGTAGATGACTTAGCTGACCAAGCGACTGATGATATCGAAGATATCGAAGGTCTCGGTGCTGAGAAGGCCGGTCAACTTATTATGAAAGCGCGCGAATCATGGTTTAACTAGGAGGTAGTATATGACGGACAAGTCGATTAAAGAGTTAGCACTCAGCGTGGGTCGCCATGTTGATAAGCTCCTAGAGCAGGTTCGTGAGGCAGGTTTACCACAGCGTAAAGCTGACGATATTATTACCACCGAACAACAAGACCGCTTAATGAATCATGTGAAAAAGACACAAGGTTCGGATGGCCATGCAGGACAAATCACGTTGAAACGTAAAACGACTAGTACTGCTAAAGTGGCAAGTACTTCAGGTAAGGCGAAAACGATTAATGTAGAAGTTCGCAAGAAACATACATTCGTCAAGCCAGACCCGGAACAAATTAAAGCAGAAGCTTTAGCGAAGGCTCAAGCTGAACAGCAAGCGAAAGCAGAAGCTGAACAGAAGTCAGCTCCAGCTAAAAAATCTGCTGATGCACCTAAATCAGGTACAAACAATGCAAGCAAAGCCCTAGAAGCAATGCGTGCAGCTCAGAAACAAGAAACTGAGAAACAGGAAACACCTAAAGCAGCTGTTGTGGTAAAACGCAAATCAACTAACAAACCGATTGTGAAAGCAGCGGTTAAACAAGTTGAAACAGCAGAACAGAAAAAAGCGCGTGAAGCTCAAGCAGCTCAATTAAAAGCAGCTGAAGAAGCAGCACGTCGCAAGGCAGCTGAAGAAGCACAACAACGTACCCTTGAGCAAATGCGCAAGATGGCATCGAAGTATTCTTCTGAAGATACCACTGCAACCATTCGTGTGATTGATGATTCTCCACTTGCTGCTGGTCTAGTTGGCCAGGCATATGAAGACTCATTTGCGAAAGAAGACCGCGAAATTAAACGTGGTACTAACACTTCAAATACACGTTCACCGAAAAAAGGTGGTCGTCGTGGTGAAGAGCAGTCTTTCCGTGATAACTCACACAAACGTGGTTTGAAATCTAGCCAAGCGAATAAGCATGGTTTTGAAAAACCAGTGAAAAAACAGGTTTATGACGTTGAAATCGGTGAAACGATTGTCGTTGCTGACCTTGCTGCGAAAATGGCGGTTAAGGTTCGTGAAGTCATCAAGTCACTGATGAAAATGGGTGAACTGGTTACTCAAAACCAGGCGATCGATCAGGAAATCGCGGCACTTGTGGTTGAAGAAATGGGTCATAACCCGGTACTGGTTTCTGAAACTGCAGTTGAAGATAACCTGCTTGAACAGGCTGAAGAAGCACGTGGTGCGCAAACTACTCGTGCGCCAGTTGTGACTATCATGGGTCACGTTGACCATGGTAAAACATCGCTTCTAGACCGTATTCGTCGTGCCAAAGTGGCGCAAGGCGAAGCAGGTGGTATTACCCAGCATATCGGTGCTTACCATGTAACCACGGATAAAGGTATTATCACATTCCTTGATACTCCGGGACACGCAGCGTTTACTGCAATGCGTTCACGTGGTGCCAAAGCGACTGATATCGTAGTTCTGGTTGTTGCAGCAGATGATGGCGTGATGCCACAAACTGCAGAAGCAATCGATCACGCACGTGCAGCGGGTACGCCAATCATTGTTGCAATCAACAAGATGGATAAAGACTCTGCTGATCCAGATCGCGTATTGAATGAATTGACCACCAAAGAAATCGTACCTGAAGAATGGGGCGGTGACGTTCCTGTCGCGAAAGTATCTGCACATACTGGCGCGGGTATTGACGAACTTCTTGACCTGATTTTAATTCAGTCTGAATTGCTTGAATTGAAAGCGTCTGAAGAAGGTGCGGCACAAGGTGTTGTGATTGAAGCGCGTGTTGATAAAGGCCGCGGTGCAGTAACTTCTATTCTTGTACAAAACGGTACGCTGAAAGTAGGTGACCTGGTACTTGCTGGTTCGTCTTATGGCCGCGTTCGTGCCATGACCGATGAAAACGGTAAGCGTATCAAGTCTGCAGGTCCTTCGATTCCAGTCGAAATTCTGGGTCTTCCAGAAGCGCCGATGGCAGGTGACGAAGTTCTGGTTGTGAATGACGAGAAGAAAGCACGTGAAGTTGCCGATGCGCGTATGGATCGTGAACGTCAAAAACGTCTTGAACGTCAATCTGCAATGCGTCTTGAAAACATCATGGCGTCTATGGGCAAAAAAGATGTGCCGATCGTCAATGTGGTATTAAAAACTGATGTACGCGGTACATTGGAAGCGCTGCATGTTGCATTGGCTGAGCTTTCAACTGATGAAGTAAAAGTACGTATCATTGGTTCTGGTGTTGGTGCGATTACTGAATCTGACGTGACACTTGCTGAATCTTCAGAAGCGGTTCTTCTGGGCTTTAACGTACGTGCCGACAATACTGCACGTCAAAAAGCAGATGCAGACAGTATCGACATTCGTTACTACTCAGTGATCTATCAATTGATTGATGACGTGAAAGCAGCGATGAGCGGTAAGCTTGCTCCTGAACACCGCGAAACAATCTTGGGTGTTGCTCAAGTACGTGAAGTGTTCCACTCAAGCAAATTCGGTGCTGCAGCAGGCTGTATGGTACTTGAAGGCGTATTACACCGTAACAAACCGATTCGCGTATTACGTGATGACGTGGTGATCTTCCAGGGTGAGCTTGAATCTCTTCGTCGCTACAAAGAAGTGGTGGAAGAAGTTCGTGCCGGTATGGAATGTGGTCTTGCGGTGAAAGGCTATAAAGACATCAAACCTCTCGACAAGATCGAAGTGTATGATGTGCAATTGATTAAACGGAGTCTTTAATGGCGGGTAGTCAACGTCTGAAGCGTATGGCGGATACGGTACAACGCGAGTTGTCTGAACTGATCCGTCAGGAGCTGAAAGATCCACGTCTGGGTGGTCTGGTGACCATCTCAGCCGTGAAGGTGAGCCCAGACTTAGGATATGCAGAAGTTTATGTCACAGTAATGGGTCGTGAACTTGGTGATGAGCAAAGTGAAGCCGCAAATAAAGAAACACTCGATGTCCTGAATAAGGCATCAGGGTTCCTGCGCCATGAACTGAGTCGTCGAATCAAGACACGTATTACACCTCGTCTACGTTTCCATTACGACAAAACCAATGCATATGGTAACTATATGTTTGGTCTGATTGCTGAAGCAGTGAAGGATTTACCTCCTGCTGAAGACAAGAAAGATGAAGAATAAGCTTTTATAAAGCGCAATAAAAAAGCCACCTTAGGGTGGCTTTTTTATTGCTGAACTTTTAAGTAAAACGGGCTAACTATTACTTTGAATCTTGATCATTCATTTTCTTTTCATAAAACGCACGACGGCGGGTTTTCTGCCAAGGCAATGGGCGTTCCAGCGTTTCTGGCACTTCACCACTCATTGAACGTAAGCGTAAATGCAAGGCGGCTTGTGCCATCAGATTGGCAGATACCGGTGCAGTAATGAAGGCAAATAGGGTAATTAGTACTTCGGCAAAACCTAAACGGCCATAGATGGCTGAAAAAATAATAGAAGCGATCAGGAAGCTTCCCAATCCTAAGGTACTGGATTTGGTCGGTGCATGCAGACGCATAAACAGGTCGGGTAGACGTATCATCCCAATGCCACCCACCAGCATAAAGAAAGCGCCAATCAATAAAAAAATCGAAACTAGTATTTCTAAAATCAGAGGCATTTAAAAACTCCTAGTCAATGACATGGCCAGTGGTGAAATAACGGGCGAGGGCAGCGGTAGAGACAAAGCCCAGCATGGCCACCAGTAAGGCGCCTTCAAACATGAAGGTACTGCTCCAGTAGATTCCCAGAATCACTACCAGACAGGTTGCATTTAAAAATAGGGTGTCCAGTGCCAGCAAACGGTCGACGATTGATGGGCCCATGACCAGCCGGATCAGACACAGTAACATGGAGATCGTGACAGCACCCAGACAAATCAGCAATGCATATGGCAGAATGGTCATGCTTCAGCTCCTGATTGTGCGCTAAAAATTTTAATCAAAGGTTGTTCATAGCGCTGTTTGATGGTTTCAATTTCAGCCTCTTCATCATCCGTGCTTAAGGCATGCACCAGAATATCGCCACGATCCTGATCAATCCCCGCAGAGACTGTACCTGGTGTGGTGGTAATAATCATTGCCAGCAAAGTATTCACTTCTTCATGCTCGGTATCCAGAGGAACACGAAACCATTTTGGATGCAGATTTTTGGTTGGTCCCAGTACTAAAATCGCGACTTTAATATTAGCGACAATGATGTCCCAAACAACGACCCAGAATAAGCGCATCGCTGGGTTCCACCGGATATTCGGTGTGTAATCAATAAAAGGAGCGACCATTCGCGGAATCAAGATGGCCAGAAATATTGCCATAAGGAGTGTGCCGGCTTCCATATTATGGGCCAGCATGACCCAGCTCATCGCCACAATTACTGACACGAAAGGATGAGGGAACCAGCGTTGAAGTAATGATTCAGCCATTAAAGTCCCTCCGCCGGTTTAAGTTGATTGTCGTCGTATTTGTTCTGTTCAATATACTGTTTATCAATCTGACGCTGTTTAAATTCAGAAATATGATCGCCATTTAAGGTATTTTCTGAAATGACATAAGGAATCAGATGTGCATTTGGATCAGGCGTTTCACCACCGTATTTAGTTTCTGGTAAATAACCCGGATCAAATGGCTGTACACTGATGAACTTACCTTCAGCATCACGTTTTAATGATGCTGCTTCATAAATCGGATTGGTCTTAATCTGTGCTGCGGTCTGATAATTATATTGATAAATCGGTGCAGCAAAAACAACGTAGGCTGTCAGACTGAGCAATAATAGATAAATGACCCGGTCATTTCGTGCTGGTGCCTTGCTGGGCAAGGCTTCATATTTGCTGAATTCTTCAGAATTTTCATCCTGTTCCGGTCGGCTTGAACGCCAGAACAGAATAAAACCGACCCGGGTAAAAGCCAGAATACTCAGTAAGCTGACCAGTAGAACCGTGAAGATAATCAGCATTTGATGCTCAGACTGTCCTGAAGCTTGCAGGATAAACACTTTACCGAAGAAGCCACTGAAAGGTGGCAAGCCGGCCATCATCAAGGCAATGATGAAATACACAATAGAAACCAAAGTATTCTGTTTCATCTGTGGGGCAATTTTAAAGTGATCTTTAAATTCACCGCGTTGTGAAGTAATCCAGCCACACAGGATATAAAACGCTGCGCCAATCAGGGTACTGTGCACCATATAGTACAAGGCACCTGCCCAGGCTTGGGTGCTGTTCATGGCAATCGCAATAAGAATAGTCCCGACTGAAGACAGGATCATAAAGCCGACAAAACGGCGTAGACGTTCAGTCCCAATGGCACCGAATGCACCATAGAGTGATGTAATCACACCAATGGCCAGCAGACAGTTCATCAGGATCTGATGGCTGTATTCATCATCAAATACGGTGCCATTGACCCGGATAATCGCGTAGATCCCGACTTTGGTCATGATGGTAAACAGGGCAGCCACTGGAGTAGTGGCAACAGCATACGTTTTAGGAAGCCACAGGCCTACCGGTAACATGGCTGCCTTGATCCCGAACACCACAAATAGCATCAATCCGCCTGCAACGGCCAGCTTATGTTCATCGCCTGCCAAAGTTGGCATCAGACGAGCAACATCAGCCATATTCAGGCTGCCGACACTGCCATAAATCATCCCGAGTCCGATCAGGAACATGGCAGAAGCAAGCAGGTTAATAGCCACATAATGCACACCGAGCTGGAAGCGTGCCTTGCCTTGCCCATGCAAAAGTAGAACATAGGATGCCATTAACAGGATCTCGAAGAACACGAACAGGTTAAACAAGTCACCGGTCAGGAAGGCACCACTAAGCCCCATTAATAGAAAATGGACCATGGCATGGAAATAACGCCCGCGAATATCCCATTCTTTGCTGGCATACCAAACGATGGGCAAAGCGAGTGTATAGGTCAATACCAGCATCAAGGCAGATAGTTGGTCCAGGACCAGCACAATACCAAAAGGGGCAGCCCATTCACTTAATGTGTAGACACTGATCTGTCCTTGGCTGCTATTGATCAGATAGCCAATCGCCATAATCAAACCCAATAGGGTCGAAATATGACTCACGCCACGACGCCAAGGCTGACGCCAGTCGGTAATCAGAGAACCAGAACCTGGGTTACCCAACAGTACTAGAATAAAGGCAGTAAAAGCCGGTAAAAGAATACTGAAAATAGGGGTGTGTTGATTCAAGAAGTTGAGAAGATCAGTCATTACGGCTCATCCTCACGTGGGTCATGTTGCGGTATCTCTTCTTTGGAATCAACGTGATCTGTTCCTGATTCATAACGGCTACGTAAGGCCAGCTGTACAATAAAGGCGGTGGTGGCAAAACCGATTACAATTGCGGTTAAAACCAAGGCCTGAGGTAAAGGATCGGTGACCTGCGTGGTTTCGGTGAGTACTGCAGGTGAATTCATCTGAATACGGCCCATGGCAAATAAAAACAGGTTCACTGCATAACCAATCATGGCCAGTCCGAGGACCACCGGAAAGGTACGTGCCCGCAGAATCAGATAGATCCCGGTGGCAGTGAGTAGGCCAATTGCTGAGGCTAATAAAAGTTCTAAACTAATCATTCTATTATCCTCTTGGTACTGGGCCAGTCATACTTGAGTGACGGGAGTCACCCAGAACGGAAATCATCAGCATGGTCGCACCGACTACGGTGACATAGACACCGACATCAAATAGTGCAGCAGAAGCCAGATGCATATCGCCAAGTAATGGCGGATGGACATGAATATGGGCACTGGTCAGGAATGGACGTGACCAGAACCAGGCTGCGATACCGGTTAGGCCTGCAATAGTCAGGCCGATACCAATCCAGATTTCATAGAGACGTCCAGATTTAGCTCCCAGCATTTTTTCTGCATGATCCTGACCAATGGCAACGTATTGAATGATCAAAGCCAATGAGGTGACCAGACCGGCAATAAAACCGCCACCCGGAAGATTATGGCCGCGCATAAAGATATACAGACTCACCACCAGTGCTACCGGTAAAATCCACGATGCGGTAATACGTAGCATCAAAGGGGAGGGGTTAAAACGGTAAGTCAGGCCTTGGGTAATGGTGGTGCCATGGGCACGCATACCGTCCATCAGACTCAGTACCCCAATGGCAGCAATTCCAAGTACGGTAATCTCGCCGAAGGTATCGAAACCACGGAAATCGACCAGAATTACGTTGACGACATTTGTGCCGCCACCAAGCGGAATCGATTGTTGGATGAAGAACCAGGAAATTGAATTATGGTCACGCGTCATAACTAGCCAGGCAACTGTTGCAATTCCTAGACCCCCGCAGACCGCAATCACTGCATCTCGCCAGCGTCGGGTCGGGCTGGATTCATAAGGTGTGAGTTGTGGCAGGAGTGACAGGCTCATTAGTAGCAGAACCGTCGTTACTACATCGACTGTAATCTGGGTCAAAGCCAGATCGGGTGCCGAAAAACCAATGAAAACCATGGTAACGACCAGACCGACTGCACCGCTGATCAGGATGGCTTTAATCCGTTCATGATGGAACCACAGCATCATCCAGCAGGCAGAGAACAGTAATAACCATAGAACGATGGCAAGCACTGGAGCATGGGTCAGTTCGCGGCTACCGGTGTCGATCCCATTGACGACGAGTGGATAGCCCACCAGGCCAATGGTAAACAGCACAATCCACAAAATATAACTTTGCAATTTGCCATTTTCAGTCGCACGGCGGAAACGTCTTGAATTCAGTAACAGATTTTTCAGGAACAGATCAAACAGTACACGGCCTTGCAGTTTGCCCAGTTTTGGATCCAGATCAATTTCCCGGATCGCACCGCCTTTGGCCAGTGCAAAATAGAAAATTGCACCGCCGAATATCGCAATGATGCTCATCACCAAAGGCAGATTAATACCGTGCCAGAGGGTGAGGTGAGTACCTTCAAAGGCGAAATTCTGGGTTGACGCTTGTGTAGTGCTATTTACAATCTTTTCGACCAGTAATCCTGGTAACAAACCAACTGCAATACACAGGAAAGCTAATAAAATAGCTGGTGCACGCATACCGAATGGCGGCTCATGCGCATCTTTATTTGGGACTTGCTGACCTAAGGGGCCATCAAAAAATACGCCATGTACCAGACGAATCGAATAGGCGACAGCGAAAATCCCGGCCAATGTTCCTGCAATGGCTGCACCCACCAGGACTGGGCCACTTAAGTTTGCGACCAGTTCAGTAAAGAACATTTCCTTGGACAAGAAACCATTGGTTAATGGAATACCAGCCATGGAGGCGGCGGTGATCATGGTCAGTGTTGCGGTAAAAGGCAGCATTTGCCAAAGACCAGACAATTTTCGCAGATCACGAGTACCGGATTCATGGTCAATGATCCCGGCAATCATGAACAAGGCAGCTTTAAAGGTTGCATGGTTAATGATATGGAAAATTGCTGCTGCGACCGCCAGTGGTGAGCCAATACCCAGCAAACACATGATCAGGCCCAAGTGGCTAATAGTTGAATAGGCCAACAGACCTTTCAGATCTTCTTTAAAGATGGCAAAGAACGCTGCCACACACAGGGTAAATAACCCGATAAAAGTAACAATATTATGGAACAGTGCCGCGCCTGCAAAAATCGGCAATAAACGTGCGACTAAAAACAGGCCCGCTTTGACCATGGTGGCAGAGTGCAGATAGGCAGACACCGGCGTCGGTGCTGCCATGGCATTTGGTAACCAGAAGTGAAACGGGAACTGCGCACTTTTGGTAAAAGCACCGAGTAAAATTAATAATAATGTCGGTACAAATAGGGCATGCGCCTGAATCTGTTCGCCCATCATCAGAATCTGGTCAATCTGATAGGTACCCGTCATCTGTCCGAGCAGAATAAAGCCACCCAGCATAGATAAGCCGCCCATCCCGGTAATGGTCAGAGCCATGCGTGAGCCGCGTTGGGCCGCTTCGTAATTGCTCCAGTAACCAACCAGCAGAAAGGAAGAAATACTGGTGAGTTCCCAGAAAATCAGGAGAATCAGAAGATTATTAGACAATGAAATGCCGAGCATCGCTGCCATAAACAGCATCAGCAGGAAATACAGTTTATTCAGGGAGTTTTTAGGGCTGAGATAGTAATAGGCATAGATATAAATCAGGGTACCAATCCCACTAATCAGCAGAGCAAACAGCATGCCCAAAGCATCCAGCCGGAAACTGAAATCGATTCCAAGCTGGGGTAGCCAGGACCAGGTCTGGGTAATTACCGTTCCATTAAATACAGCAGGCGCCTGACTCAACAGTAATAAGAAACTGCTGAGGCTGACGGCAATTGCTCCTAAAGCCGTTACCCCGCGTGAAAATTGCTTCAGCCACGAGACAAGGGTTGTGCCTAATACTAACGGTAACAATATAATAATTGGCAGCACACTCGTATCCATTGTCGTGATATAGGTTAAGGTCAACCTAGGGTGAATCTTTATCTTTCAAGGATTACAGGACCGCAAAGAGCGACCCAAAACTTCTCGATCTTGAAAGCCAGAATGATATTCAAACAGAATAAAACAGTTGTATTGCGCAACTTATAAACGATAGCAAATTCCGATTTTACAACGAAAATTGCAAGTAAAACCGATCATATTACAGGATAACCACAACATCAATGTTTTTATGTAGAACATGTAGATTATACGTAAGCTTGGTTTTGATATGGGGTGCATGCTTGAACATCTCGTACAAATTTGACCGAAAATAAAGATCAAACTCCCTGCATTTATTGATAAAAATTTATAACTTCTTGATCAGAAATGCAGAAAATCAAAACCTATTCTTGCATCCTGATTTTAATTTTTAAATTGCATTATCGTTTCAGCACTAGTTAAGAAGATTGAGGCAGGCTTTGTGAATTATCCTGACTCAACAGTTGTAAAAGTTCTTGCTGCTGTTCTGTGCTTAGCTGTTCCTGAATCAGTTGCAAAACAGACTGAGCCGTCAAGTTGACTATTTCTGGTTCTTGAAGTGCATCTTCAACTTTTTCTATATCTGAATGATTCTGGCTCATCTCAAGCGGCAACTCTGCATAAAAATGATCATACTGAACCTGCATTGGATTTAGATGGATGGGGTGCAACTGTTTATTTTCCAGTTTTAGACACTGAAAATCCTGAGCCTGCTCCAGCAATTCCGGCCGGTTTCCAGTCACAATAATCTGCAAGTTAGGAAACGCCTGATGCAGACGCGGTAAAATGACGGCGGCCATGTCCTGATCCAGTTGATGATCAATTTCATCAATCAGTAAAATGCCAGTACCTTCCTGACAGGGAAATAAGCTGTGCGGATTAAGCAGACAAAGGCGCCGTACAACATCTCCCACCAGTGCAATCCAGTTCCGGATACTGCTCGACAACTGCTGAAAGCTAAAGGTGTGATCCTGATAACGCACCATCAATTGCAGCTTGGGCTGGTAGTCCAGATAAATCTGGCTAAGTTCTGGTAGTACAATGGATAAAGCTTCACGCAAGGCAGTCAGGCTCGGTGTATGCATATGTGCTTTAGCTTTTTCAATTTGCTGGGCTAGTTGATCTGCCTGTATATCATCCGATTGCTGTAGCGCCTGATCTAGAATCTGGTCAATGATCTTGGCACTTTGTGCATTTTCGATATCACTGATTTCACGAAACCATTCGAAGAAACGTGCAAAAGTCGTAAAAGGAATGGCAGTAATTTCATAGGCATGTGCAGTCTGAAAAATGGCCTGATTATTTTTGCTGAGTAAATTGATTTCATTGACGAAACGTTCAGCCGGATAATAGGCGACCATAGGCAGACCGAGTAAAGGGTCATGTTGTCTTGCCTTCTGATAAAGATTCACCATGGCATCGAGTTGCTGCGTTTCCGCTTTGGCAAAGCCAATGCCCTGACTATTTAAGGTTTTATATAACTGCCAGGAACAGGATTGGACAGAGGTCGCTTCTCCCTGTGCTGATTCAGGTAATGATCCCAAATCATCAGGAAAACGCACCTGGATATCAATTTTGGATTGCAGACGATTTTGCAGGATATCCTGATCCAGCATGCTTAAACCTGCGGTACGCAAGTCACGAAAACGTGCAGAAAACCAGGTTAAAGCCTGATAACTCAAGCGCAGCAAGGTGGTTTTACCCGAACCCTGATCACCCAGAATTAAAGTCACAGGTGATTTTTGCAGATCAAAATCGAGCTGGATATTAGAAAAGTGCAGAGCATGTTTGAGTTGTATTTTTTCGATGTGCATGGATCACCTGTAGCGTGATTTTTACATCTATGTTTTACCTTAGCCGACGGCTTGGCGCAGTGACTGTGGCATCCTGATTTTCAGTTGTTGAATGAGGTCATAAATGTGATGAATATTTAAGCTTACTTTAGCACGAGTACAGGCCACGTACAGCAGACGTAACTCTTCGTCACTAATTTTATGGTCTTTCTCGTTTAGCTTGAACTGGTAATCATCTTCAATATGAACGCGATCCCATTCCAGACCTTTGGCCTTATGTGCGGTAGAGATGATGTAGTCCGCTTGCCCGATCGGGGTGATTTTGGCAAGGGCAGTTTTCAGGGGATCAGTACCATGTTCATCGACCAGTTTGACTAAGGGTTTGATATCACTGCCTTCATTGGTCTCGCAGTACTCGTGCACATCATGCCAGGAATTAAACCAGGCCAGTTCAGGCACATCAACTACACGCTTGCCCTGTTTCAGCATCGCAGCGGCATCAACAAAACGGTTCAGTTTGACATGATCCGCTTGCAGGCTGACTTTATCGCCACGTACTAAACCGGCAAGTAATAGTTCCATAGCACGCGCATTGGTCCGGCATAGAATCGCATCGCGTAATTTAGTGTGCGGTTTATTGACGACTTTGGAGTTTAAGTGCGGATTACCGAGTAGGGGCACGGTTTCATTCAATGCTCCCAAAATCGCATTGGCATTTAACGCAATTTCAGGCCCGAAACGGAATGAAGTGGTCAGACGAGATTCGGGTAGCGGCAGCTGCTGCATGGCATTCACTGCGCCACGCCAGGCATAAATCTGCTGATGCGCATCGCCGACATAGATGACCTGAGTGCTACGCTGTTTCAGCAAAATTCCCAGCATCAGTGGGTCGGCATCCTGTGCTTCATCAAACAGCACATAGTCGGCAGGAATATTGGGCTCAGACAATGCCCAAAGTTTCAGGTAAATATCATGCCCAATCCCGGCCTGATGATTGGGATCAATTGACTCTAACCAACGCTGTTCAACTGCTGGATAAAGTTTCTTTTGCAATGCTTCAATATCATCTGGGTGTAGCCAGCTCGGTGCCTGAATATGTCGCGGGGCGGGATATTGCGAACTGGTCGAGCAGAAATAGCCAACTGCATTCGCGACCAGACTGGCCAGACGCGAAGGCATCAGTACATATTTTTCATAACGTCCGCCCATCATCCGGCGCAAGGTCATCGGTTCAAGGCGATATTCCTTGGCAATAAAGCTTGGACTTAAACGCGGTAGGCGTAGTTTATCCGTGACTCCACGTGGAACACTGCGAAAAGCCAGGGAGTGGAAAGTACGGCAGTCGACACCACGATGAAACTTGTTTTGTGCTTCTGAGGCAATGGATTTATTAAACGCCAGATACATGCCGCGCCGTTCCGGCATGGCATCACTGATCATTTGCAGGGTCGTAGTTTTACCTGTGCCCGCATAGGCAATGACTTTAAAAGATTTTCCCAGACGTGCGTTATCAATGGCAGTGGCCTGCTCATAGGTCGCTTTGGGTTTTTGCAGATCAGACACAGGTAGATTCATTCACGACTTAATGTTGACGATTGGCTTTTTCAACCAGACCGGATAGACCCTGACGGCGTGCCAGTTCATTCAGGACCAGTTGTGGATCAAGGTCAAAATAACCAAGCATGACAATGGTATGGAACCACAGATCAGCTACTTCATAGATCAGGTCATTCTTGTTGTCTTCAGAGGCTTCAGTTTTGAAATCTTTAGCCGCGATCACGGTTTCAAAGCTTTCTTCACCGACTTTTTCCAGAATCTTGTTTAAACCTTTATGGTACAGCTTGGCCACATAAGAGGATTCCGGATCAGCTTTCTTACGCTCTGCCATCATCTCGCCCAAGTATGATAATACTTCAACCTGTTCAGACTGAGCAGTTGAGGCATTCATAGCAAGGGTATGTGGATTTGTTGATTTTTCACCGTAAATTGCAGCAGGATCTTTGATTTGTACATCCACAATTTCCCAGCCATTTGGGGTTAATTTACGGTAGAAACATGATTCACGACCAGTATGGCAGGCAATACCACCATGCTGTTCAATCTGTAAAATAATTACGTCCGCATCACAGTCCAGACGGATTTCATGCACAGTCTGGAAATGGCCAGATTCTTCGCCCTTATGCCATAACTTATTGCGTGAGCGGGAGAAATATACTGCCTGATTTTTTTCGGCAGTTAAAGCCAGCGCTTCACGGTTCATCCAGGCGACCATCAATACACGACCGGTTTGATGGTGCTGGGCAATGGCAGGGATCAGACCTTGTTCGTTAAATTTTACTTCATCGAGCCATTGCACGTTGTTCATAAGGGTTTCCATTAATTGAATCAGAATATAAAAAGATGGATAGGAAATATCCGTCCATAGTGTACGTGATCTCGTCGCATTTGCGGCAAAAATCTGTGCTTGAAAAGACAGGATGTGTCGTTAGGCGCATTCAGATTATAAACCTGAGCGATTAAATCTCTAAAGTGTAGAAATAAAATAGCCGCCCTTAGGCGGCCAGAAAATTCTTGAAGAAATTACCAGTGCTCGCCCGGGAAGATCCGCGCATAGGCCTTTTGTACCCAGTTCAGTTTTTGTGGCTGACCCACTGATGCTGAAGAGCTTGGGAACAGGTTATAACCGATCGACATCAGGACATTGTTGATGTCTGGTGCAATCGCATAAGTAATCGAAGCCAAACGTCCCAGATTAGTTGCCACTTTCTTCGGACGTTTCACAATCGCATAAGCAATCAGTTCGGCTGCCTGTTCCGGAGACAGGGTAGGCACATATTTATAGATCTTGGTCGGTGCAATCATTGGCGTACGAACCAAAGGCATATAAATCGAAGTGATCGCAATTTTATGTGAATGGACTTCTGCAGACAGACAGCGGCTGAAAGCATCCAGTGCGGCTTTAGATGCGACATAAGCCGAGAAGCGGGTGGCATTCGCCAATACCCCAATCGAGCTGATATTGATGATATGACCTGCACGACGAATCATCATTTGCGGCAGGATATTCATCACCAGGCGCACAGCGCCAAAATAATTTAGCTGCATGGTACGTTCAAAATCATGAAAACGATCCACTGATTCATGCACCGCACGGCGAATCGAGCGGCCCGCATTGTTAATCAGGATGTCGATATGATCGACTGAAGCAATAATCTGTTTGGACACTTCATCAATGGATTCCATATTATTAAGATCACATGGAAATACTGAAGCTTTACCGCCCTTGGATTCAATTTCTTTTTTTACTTGTTCTAGGGTGTCTTTGGTACGCGCGACCAGTAAAACATGTGCGCCAGCATCTGCCAGCTGATGTGCCGTCGTTAAACCTATACCACTGGATGCGCCTGTAATGAGAACAGTTTTACCTGCAATACGTTTTTCCAATTGTTTCTGTAGTCTAGTTTTCACGTTTGTTATCCCTAATTTGAAGACTGCGTTCAAATTATTTTTATTAAAAAATCAAAGATGGCTCTAACAGAGATAAGAGCGAAGATGAGTACTAATATGATAACTAATTATTTAAGAAAATCTATACATTAAACTATTGAAAATAAAATAAAAATTAGAGTAATTGCTCTATTTGTGTTCGCTGTTTCAATTGATTTTTATCATGAAAATAAATCACAAAGCAAGTGATTGTATTCAAAAAATAAATAAAAAAACTCCAGCATTTTTGCTGGAGTTTTCTGCTTTAAAATGGCGCTTAAACTGCTGCGAGAGAGTGTTCCAGATCCGCAATCAGGTCATCAATATGTTCAATTCCGATTGATAAACGAACCATATCCTCACTCACACCTGCTGATTTGAGTTCTTCGGGATTAAGCTGGCGGTGGGTGGTTGTTGCCGGGTGACAGGCCAGACTTTTGGCATCACCAATATTGACCAGACGGGTGAACAATTGCAGGGCATCAATAAAACGGGCACCACCTTCACGACCACCTTCTACACCAAAAGTCAGAATGGCAGACGGTTTACCTTTCACATATTTTTGTGCCAAAGCATGCTGCGGGTGATCTTTCAGACCGGCATAATTGACCCATTTTACTTTTGGATGTTGTTGCAAATATTCTGCAACCTTCAGCGCATTTTCGGTATGACGTTCCATACGCAGGCTCAAAGTTTCCAAGCCTTGCAGAATTAAAAATACATTTTGCGGGCTGATCGCTGCCCCAGTATTACGCAGAGGTACGACACGAGCACGCGCGATATACGCCGCTTCACCTAAAGCTTCAACATAATTAACACCGTGATAACTCGGATCAGGTGTATTCAGAGCAGGGAAACGCTCGGCATGTTGACCCCATGGGAACTTGCCACTATCCACGATAATACCGCCGATCGAATTACCATGACCGCCAATGTATTTGGTGAGTGAATGCACCACGATGTCGGCACCGAAATTAAAAGATTTTTGTAGGACTGGGGTGGCAACCGTATTATCAACGATGACTGGTACGCCATATTCATGGGCAATTTTGGAAATCGCTTCGAGGTCAATAATATTACCCAGCGGGTTACCAATTGATTCCACAAAAACCAGTTTGGTCTTGTCATCAATTAGGCCACGTAATGCTTCCGGGTCTTGATAATCAAAGAAGCGAACTTCGATCCCTTGTTTAGGCAGGGTATGTGCAAACAGGTTATAGGTGCCACCATATAAAGTGGACACCGAAGCAATATTGTCACCCGCTTCAGCAATGGTCTGAATCGCATAGGTAATCGCAGCCATACCCGAAGCCAATGCCAGCGCACCAATACCACCTTCCAGAGCTGCAATACGTTGTTCTAGCACCGCTGTGGTAGGGTTCATAATGCGGGTATAAATATTGCCCTGAACTTTCAGGTCAAACAGATCGGCACCGTGCTGAGTATTGTCAAAGGCATATGAGGTGGTTTGATAAATTGGCACTGCCACAGCTTTAGTAGTAGGTTCCGGGCTATAGCCTGCGTGAATCGCTAAAGTTTCTGCTTTATGAGTCATGATCGTTGGTCTTCTTGTGTTTTTAGCTGTAATGAAACTGCTCAAATATTAGCACTTGAAATATGAAGAAAAGTGCATATTTATTCAAATGAATATCTTAATTAACGATATAGCATCAATAAAATAATGCAAGTTTAGGTGTCAGAAATGCTGTTTGAAAAATAAACAGGATTAAACTTGTAACAAGGCATTAACTTCACGTGAATGGCTTATGTTTTGAAGACTTTCTGCGTATAATAGCCGATTATTTTTTCGCTCATGATTGAGCAGGGGGAGTTTGTTTCTTCCCCCATTTGGTTTTTCAATTGAGGAGTCCTACGTGGCCCAATATATTTATACGATGAACCGAGTGTCCAAGATGGTTCCGCCAAAGCGCGAAATCCTCAAGGATATCTCCTTATCATTTTTCCCAGGCGCAAAAATTGGTGTGCTTGGTCTGAACGGTGCAGGTAAATCTACTTTGCTTCGTATTATGGCGGGCGTAGATAAAGATTTCTCTGGTGAAGCACGTGCGCAACCGGGTATCAAAATTGGTTACCTCGAGCAAGAACCACCACTTGATCCAACCAAAGACGTTCGTGGCAACGTTGAAGACGGCGTACGTGAAGCACTTGATGCATTAGAGCGCCTTGATCAGGTATTTGCAGACTATGCAGATCCAGATGCAGACTTCGATGCACTAGCAAAAGAGCAGGAAAAACTGGAAGCAATTATCCAGACTTGGGATGCGCATAACCTGAATAACCAGCTGGAACAGGCTGCAGCAGCATTAAATCTGCCTGCATGGGATGCAGATGTAACCATGCTTTCAGGTGGTGAACGCCGTCGTGTTGCATTGTGCCGTTTACTGCTGTCTAAACCAGACATGCTGCTTCTCGACGAACCAACTAACCACTTGGATGCAGAGTCTGTATCTTGGCTGGAACGCTTCCTGAAAGACTTCCCGGGCACCATCGTAGCGATTACGCACGACCGTTACTTCCTTGATAACGTGGCCGAGTGGATTCTGGAGCTTGACCGTGGACATGGTATTCCTTACCAAGGTAACTATTCTTCTTGGCTGGAACAGAAAAATGCGCGTTTAGAACAAGAGAACAAGCAGGAAGAATCGTTTGCTAAAGCATTGAAAAAAGAACTTGAATGGGTTCGTTCAAATGCGAAAGGCCAGCAGAAGAAAAACAAAGCACGTATGGAGCGTTTCGAAGAGCTTAACTCTCGTGAATTCCAGCAACGTAACGAAACATCTGAAATCTATATTCCACCTGGTCCGCGTCTGGGCAACAAGGTGGTTGAAGTTGAAGGGATTAGCAAATCGTTTGGTGACAAACTGCTGTATAAAGACTTGTCTTTCACAGTACCACCAACAGCGATTGTCGGTATCGTAGGTCCAAACGGTGCAGGTAAAACTACATTGTTCCGTATGATGACGGGCGAACAGCAACCCGATACTGGTACAGTGACTTTGGGTGATTCTGTAAAAGTTGCTTATGTGGGTCAGATTCGTGACACCCTGGATGACAATAAAACCGTTTGGGAAGAAGTGTCTGGCGGTCTGGATATCCTGAAAGTGGGTGATTACGAAATTGCATCTCGTGCTTATATTGGGCGCTTTAACTTTAAAGGCCAAGATCAGCAAAAACGTGTAGGTGAATTGTCAGGTGGTGAGCGTAACCGTTTACAACTTGCGAAAATCCTGCAACAAGGTGCGAACGTAATCCTGCTCGATGAACCATCAAACGACTTGGACGTAGAAACTTTACGTGCGTTAGAAGATGCGATTTTGGTCTTCCCGGGCTGTGTGATGGTGGTATCGCATGACCGTTGGTTCCTGGACCGTATTGCGACTCACATCTTGTCATTTGAAGATGAGACTCCAGAATTCTTCACCGGTAACTATACCGAGTTTGAAGAGTATCGCCGTAAGAAATATGGCGATGATCTGGCAGCGAAGCGTCAGAAATATCGCAAAATTGGTGCTTAATCAAAGCGCATAAAAAAACCAGCTTTCGGGCTGGTTTTTTTCTTTAATATTGGACACTCATTTGGCTATAAGTATTTGATAACAGTTGTGCAGCTTTTAAATGACCTTGCTGTTTAGCCTTATTCAGCCATTCCTCAGCATGAAAATAATTCTGATCTAAACCTAGACTACCTTTAAGAAAGTGTTTACCCAGTCTATATTGCGCTTCGGCGTGACCACGTGTTGCTGCACTTAAGTAGTTCCAGAAAGCATTGCGTTGATAATTTTCTTGCTGCTCTAGCTGCGTAATTTGAAATTGTTCAGCTTGGCGTTGCTTTAAAATATGGCAAAGCTTTTCAAACTGTACAGCTTCCAGATAATAGGTGTCTGCTTCAGAAATATAATTTTCCATTTCTGAACCTGTTGGCTCATCATGAGAAAACAGAAAATGTATGACTTTTTTAAGTTTAAGCATTTTTATTCCTCACCTTTGCCATTATTAACAATTAATTAAACTATCCACTAAAGACTACAATATAAAGCGGTTTTATTTCGGTAATGAATTACATGCTTTTAGTCTCATGTTGATATTTTTGTGTATTTAATGAGCAAAAACAAGCAGTAGAAATAAAAAAACTTCATTTTAAAAGTGAAGCAAATTGGAAGAAATATGAATTTGTTGTTCTAGTCGACATTTTGATATTAGGGGTTAGAAGATTTAGTTTTACTAATAAAAAAATCTTGCATAAACATGCAAGATTTTTCGGCTTTGAAAATGAGTGAACTCTAGAAATCAGATTTCCCACTCATGATTGCATTCACGGCATTTCCATTTCTTTTGGCTTTGCATGAAAGCCTGCATGGAAATTTTAAAATCAGGCAAATCTTTATAGAACATGAAGCCTGCGATCAGACAGATAATAAACACGATCACAGTAGCGGTCTGTAAAGTCGTACCTGCACCATCTCCAAAAATCCACATCGCGATGCTAATGATGACCAGCAGCAATAATACAAACAGGGCAGGCACCAGCATGATCAGGCTTTTAGGCACGACTGGGCGCGCCGCCGGTTGACCTGGCTGAGCAACGGGCATGATTTTTGGGCTTTGACATTTAGGGCAACGATATTGCATTACTACTCCAAAATTCTAAATTACTGATTATTTTATCGGAAGATACGCAAAAACCGAAATACCGCCAATATAAAACAGACAGACAATAAAAAACCCAAGTCACAATGCTTGGGTTTTTTATTAAGATGTTGCCATCTTGAATATGGCGTCCCTACGGGGATTCGAACCCCGGTTACCGCCGTGAAAGGGCGATGTCCTAGGCCTCTAGACGATAGGGACAAATGAGGCAAATACACAGGTAAAGCAAGACTTATTTGGTGGAGTCAAGGAGGATCGAACTCCTGACCTCTACAATGCCATTGTAGCGCTCTACCAACTGAGCTATGACCCCAGTCTGTGTGAGCGCTATATTATGGATATAACGCTTAGACGTCAACTAAAAAATAAATTAAGCTTGATCAACTGCTTCATTTTTCGGCAGTTTCAGACTCTCATTCAGTTTTTCCCAAGCTTTTACTTCTTTCTTGCTAGGAGCACCGACCACTTCCAGCGCGTGGCGCAGACGGGCAAAAGTTAGATCCGGACCAATAGTGACCATGGTCTGCATGACTGGGGTAGAAGCGGTTGAACCGGCAATCGCAATAAAGAACGCTGGCATAAAGTCACGTAATTTAATGCTCATCTGATTCGCCAGATCCATCAACGTTTGGCTAACAGTGTCATTGTTCCAGGTGAACAGGCTTTCTAGACGCCAGATCGCAAATTGCAGGCTTTGACGCACTTGTTCTTCAGAAAGTTTTTTGCTTTCGAACTGTTCTTTAGTCAAAGTCGGGAAATGGTTGAAATAGTGCGCTGACCAGTTCACTGCTTCAGACAGCAGATTGATCCGTGGTTGAATTGCAGCAGCGATTTCTTCCAGTTTGGCACGGTCTGCTTTCCAAGCCAGTAAGGTATCTAACAGTTCAGCAGGAGAGAGAGCTTTAATCCATTGGCCATTTAACCAGTTGAGTTTCTCAATATCGAAGATAGGACCACCCAGAGAGACACGGTTAATGTCAAAGTGTTCAATCATTTCAGCCAAAGTGAATTTTTCACGCTCATCTGGCATTGACCAGCCCATACGGCCTAGATAGTTCAGCAATGCTTCTGGCAATACGCCGATATCTTTGTAGTAGTTAATTGAGGTCGGGTTCTTACGTTTAGACAGTTTTGATTTGTCTGGGTTACGCAGTAGAGGCATGTGGCACAGGACTGGCATGTCCCAACCAAAGTATTTGTACAGCAACTGATGTTTCGGTGCAGATGGAATCCATTCTTCACCACGAATCACATGCGTAATTTGCATCAGGTGATCATCAACCACGTTTGCCAAATGGTAAGTTGGCAGACCATCCGTTTTTAGCAGAATTTGCATGTCGACTTGCGCCCATGGAATTTCTACTTCACCACGGAGCATGTCATTAAAGGTACATACCCCTTCAGTCGGCACTTTCATACGGATCACGTGCGGTTCACCAGCTGCCAGACGACGTGCCACTTCTTCTTTAGACAGTTTTAGACCGCGGCCATCATAGCGTGGAGTTTCGCCACGAGCCTGCTGTTCAGCACGCATTTCATCCAGTTCTTGCGCTGTTGCGAAGCAGTAGAAGGCATGACCTTTATCTACCAGTTCTTCTGCGTATTTTTTATAGATGCTCATGCGTTCTGACTGACGGTACGGTGCATGTGGACCACTGACATCTGGACCTTCTGACCAGTTCAGGCCTAACCAGCGTAGGGAGTCCAGAATCATTTTTTCAGATTCAGGAGTAGAACGCAGCTGATCCGTATCTTCAATACGAAGAATGAATTCGCCACCGTGCTGTTTGGCAAAACACAGGTTGAACAGGGCAATATAGGCAGTTCCCACATGCGGGAAACCGGTAGGAGAAGGTGCAATACGAGTACGAACAGTCATAACCGGATCTAATCTTAAATATAAAATTGCAGCTATTATAACGAAAAAGCCACATCACTTAATGCTTTATTCAACATTGAATGATGCGGCTTTTCAGGATGAGCAAAATATAACGAATGTGGAGAACTAAAACTAAGTCTTATGAATTGCTCGGAGAAAAGATACTTTGCACAAAGCGGGTAAAGCGCAAGTTTTGAGCTGCAAAAAAGCTTTGAGTCGGATTTGATTTGAACGCAGTCAGCGCTTTAAGTTCATCCTCAGTATGAAAAGCATTTTTATCAGCTTTATGTTGCTGAATTGCTTTTTCAATTGGTGAGGTTTTCACTTCAATTGCACTTACAGAGGCTTTAGGTAGCTCTGTTTTCACAACTACGGCATGGCCAAGTTGAATCGAGAACAGCGTGATAAGACTTAGGATGCTGGCTGTAAATATTTTAAATTTCATATCCAAACTTCCTCCTTGGCTTTGGTTAATCTTGTTTTGTTAAAAATGTTGTTATAATACTGGCTACAATCTAATCACATTCAGATATGAAAAAGTAGAACCAAGTCACATTTTTTACAAAAAACTAATATTTCTCTGTGGAAAATTACTAAATCTCAGGATTTCCACATTTAAGTTGCCTATTTGTAACAGATAACTGTGTAGAGATCGTGAAGAACTGTCTTATATTGTAGCAGGATATTAAATTTTTAGGGGAAAATGTATCCGAAATGAATTGTGAGCATATATATCAAAAATAGAATATGATTGGATAAAATATTATAAACACATGATTGTTAAGTAATTTTTTTGTTTATATAGTGCTGAGTAAATTAGCAATGAGTGCCCATCATGAAAAAGATAATAACTTCTACTATCTCCAAGTGAAAGAGGA
>NZ_JAALGV010000001.1:0-72096 GCF_011174875.1 Acinetobacter sp. GFQ9D191M | reverse complement strand
ATTTTGCTAGTCTAGAGCCAAGACATTTTAACCTGTGTGATCCAAACGAGTTCCCAAGGTCTCAAGATGCATCGGGAAGTTATTGGTTTTACGGTCTTCAAAATAATGACGGAGTGTATGTTCTACACTCGGGAAAGCCAGTTCACTCCAGGGAATTTCATCTTCATCAAATAAACGTGCTTCAATGGTTTCTTCACCTGCACCAAATTTTCCATCAATCAGTTGAGATTTAAACAGGACATAAATCTGGCCAATCCGCGGAATATTGTACATGCAGTACAGCTGTTCAATATCTACTTCAGCTTCGGCTTCTTCACGGGTTTCACGTGCTGCGCCCTGTTCCATGGTTTCAAACAGTTCCATATAACCGGCAGGGAGGGTCCACAGTCCATAACGTGGTTCAATTGCACGGCGGCAGAGCAGAACTTTATCTTCCCAGAGCACCAATGCACCGCAAATCACTTTTGGATTAATGTAATGAATATATCCGCATGTAGTACAAACCTTGCGAACCTTCTGATCGCCTAAAGGAATTTTCTCTGTTGTTTTATGTCCACAGTTCACACAGAAGTTCATATTCATCATCAATGATAACAGTAAGGTCAGGATAACTGAAAAATCAAAATTTGGCATCATTTCTATCCCGCCAAATCAAAAATCAGCTATGATGAAATTATAGTCGCATAGGGAGCTGAATGAATGGATGAGCTGGGATTAATACAACGCTTGCAGAAACATTTACGATTTTCCAAACGGATTCAAACTGCACAGGCTGCTGTATTAATTGCGATCACAGATGAAGCTGATCCCAAAGTTTTGCTGACACGTCGTTCAGCTTATATGAATAATCATGCAGGGGAAGTCTCTTTTCCAGGGGGTAAACGCGACCCGCAAGATACCAGTAATATTGTAGTGGCTTTGAGAGAGGCGTATGAGGAAACGGCGCTTAATCCATTTGATGTGCATCTGATTGGGGATCTTCCGATGCAAAAGGCTCGTAACGGAATGCTGGTTAAGCCTGTGGTCGGTTTAATTCCGCCTACCATTCAACTCATTCCTCAACCGACAGAAATTGACCGGATTTTCTTTGCTTCTTTGCAGCACTTGCTGGAAGCCCAGCCGATGCCTTATGAAGTACGTTTTGCCCAGCAGTCCCTATATTTCCCAAGTATGCGGGTGGAAAATGAGATTGTCTGGGGATTAACCGCACGTATGCTAATTTCATTATTTCAGTACGGGCTTGACTATAAAAAAGACTGGCCATTTTTACTTAATTCACCTGCGTTTAAACGCTCAAAATTTTTTAACCGTTGAACAGGATTTCAGCCATGTTATATCAATTTCAGGGACATATACCAAAAGCAACACATCAGCCATGGGATGGGTGGGTGGCACCTACAGCGACGGTCATTGGACAGGTTGAATTGGGCAAGCAAGCGAGTGTCTGGTTTGGCGCCGTCGTTCGTGCAGATAACAGCAAAATCCGTTTAGGTGACTTCACCAATGTTCAGGAAAATGCGGTGCTACATACCGATGCTGGGATTGAAATGAACGTCGGGAATTATGTGACCATTGGTCATCAAGCCATGCTGCATGGTTGCACCATTGGCGATAATAGCCTGATTGGAATTCAAGCGGTAATTTTGAATCATGCCGTGATTGGCAAGAATTGTATTATTGGTGCCAACGCCCTGATTCCAGAAGGGAAGGTAATTCCTGATAATTCGGTAGTGATGGGCTCACCAGGAAAAGTCGTGAAAACTTTAGATGAAGCCAGTATTCAGAAACTGAAAATGAGTGCCATGCACTATGCCGAGCATTTCCAGAAATTTCAAAATCTGGAAGAAGTACAGCTTTAGGCTGTTATCTGAATAAAGTCCTCAGTTAAGCCTAGAATTTTCTAGGCATTTTTGTATCTGGCTTGGGAAAATCTCGCCTAGAAGATATGAGTGGAGTATTATATTCGACGTTTTTTATATTCTCTGAATTAAGGTTGTGCATGAAAGTGCTGGCATTGGAGACTGCCAATGAGCAGTGTTCCGTCTCTGTGATCGATGATACTCAAGAACTATTTTTTCAGCTTGATGCGCGCGCCAAGGCACAAACGCAAACCATTCTCCCAATGATTGAACAAGGCCTCAATGATCTGGGCTTGGCTGTATCTGATCTGACAGCGATTGCCTTTAGTCGTGGCCCGGGATCGTTTAGTGGTGTTCGTATCAATGCGGCTGTGACTCAAGCTTTGGCTTGGTCAAATGATCTGCCTGTAATTCCGGTATCGACTTTACAAGCTCTGGCGCAAGCGGCATATCGTTTGCATGGTCTAACTGCAGTAACTGCAGTACTGGATGCACGGATGAATGAAGTCTACGTGGCCAGTTATCAGTTAGATGCTCAAGGGATTATGCAGGCTGTTGATGAAGAACAGCTTTTGAGTTATGAACAAGGTGCTGAAGCAGTCAAATTTACTGTGGTGGGTTCAGGTGCCAATCTAGTTCAAGAAACAGCATCCGAATATAAAAATGTCAGTGCAACAGCGCAGGATATTGCCGTGATTGCGCGTGCAGCAGCAAAAACAGAAAATTGGGTCAGTGCAGAATTGGCACTTCCGGTATATTTACGTGATAACGCATGGAAAAAAATTCCAGAACAAGGCAAAGCATAACTAATCAGGATTAAGCATGGATCTTTTACTGCTGCTGAAAGCAGCAATTATGGGTATTGTTGAAGGTATTACCGAGTTTTTGCCTATTTCTAGTACTGGGCATCTGATTTTGGCTTCAGAATTAATGAATTTCTGGACCAAAGAAAAAAGCGATGTTTTCGTCGTCGCAATTCAGATGGGGGCAATTGCCGCGGTTATTTATGAATATTGGGCACGGCTTTGGGGTGCAGCAACCGGGATCGTAAGTGGTGAACCGCAAGGACGCCGTTTAGGGATTGGCCTGATTCTGGCTTCTATTCCCATTGTGCTGATTGGCCTGACTCTAGGGCAAACCGTAAAAGAGCTGCTATTCAATAATATTGCGATTGCCATTGGTTTGATTGTCGGTGGTCTGATCATTATCTGGATTGAAAAGAATCCACCTAAGGTACGTGCCCAGGAAGTTGAAGATCTAACCGTAAAAGATGCGATCTGGATTGGTCTGATTCAGGTCTTATCCCTGATACCGGGAACTTCACGTTCAGGTGCGACCATTATCGGGGCGATGTTCCTTGGCGTATCACGTAAGGCTGCAACTGAATTTTCATTCTTCTTGGGGATTCCGGTTATTATCGGTGCAGGCCTGCTCGATCTGTATCAAAGCTATGATGTTTACAGTACCACAGAAGACTGGACGGTTCTGGCAGTCGGTATCATCGTATCGTTCATCTCAGCGCTTTTATTAATCCGTGCCTTGGTAGCCTATGTGGCAAAACGTGATTTCATGGTTTTTGCCTGGTATCGCATAGCCTCAGGTTTACTGATTTTATTATTTGCCTTTACAGGTTGGAGATTATGGTAAGCACGATTCGCTTATATACCGAATCTGAGTATCAAGAGAAAGCACAGCACTTCGAGGCTGTGCTTTCTTCTCGTGGTGTAGAGGTTAGTATTGAGGTTATTGAAAAGCTGAATGCACGTTTCTTGCGTTTACATCCCGAACTGGCCCTGTGTGTTGATGCTGACGGCCTATGGCTCTGTGCCAATGGCATGAAAATGCAACCAGATTGGCAAGCAGAAGTAGGGCGTTTAAAACGTGCCTCTTTAAAATCGGAAATGATTGCTCGTGCTTGTAACCTCGGAGAAAAGCCGACTCTTATCGATGCGACAGCTGGGCTAGGTCATGACAGTCTGTTGATGGCACATTTGGGTGCTCAGGTCACCTTGGTCGAACGACATCCTATTTTATTTACCCTGCTTGAAGACAGTCATCACCGAGCGAAAAAGGATACTTTTCTAAGTTCGGTGGTTAACCGGATTCATCTGGTTTTTTCAGATTCTGCAGACTATCTGAAATCACAGGCTGAGCAGAATGCGGTCGTCGATGTGGTTTATCTGGACCCGATGTTTCCACAACGTGACCAGAATCAGCAGGCACCGAAAAAGCAGGCACAGGTGAAAAAACAAATGCAGTTATTACATTTGCTTTTACCGGAAGATGGTGAAATGGATCTGGGGGATAATCTGCTGGAACTGGCACAAAAAATTGGCAAGCGGGTGGTGGTGAAACGTCCTCGTCTGGCCGTATTTTTAGCTGGAAAAGAGCCAAATCATCAATGGTCTGGTGATGCTTGCCGTTTTGATGCCTATTTTCAGCATGAACTGGTTACTTAATATGAGAATTGCTTCAAAATAGATCAAGGATTTGTTATATATTTAAAAATTGGCATTGATAAAACTTATATCAAGCATAAACTTATTGGGCACATTAGCGAGCCACTCATCTCCCTGAAATCATATGATCGACTTTAAACCCTCCATCAATTTTTGGCACGATTTTAAAAGCAACCAAATTGCCGGGATGTGGTTATTTCTGGGATCTCGGCGTTCGCTGCAATTGGTGCGTCCATCCATTCTGCAACTGGTGTTCTGGGGCATTTTGGGCGGCTGTGCTAACAGCCTGTTTAGCTGGCTCAGTTCCGGCCGCATGGGAGATTTTAACTCTCAAGGTTTGATCAGTTATGCACTTTGGCCCTTTATTGCCTTGATTGTCGGGATTTTCTTGTCCCAGCGAGTGAATAATCCTCGTCTGATGCTGGTACCCGCATTGCTCTGGCTGGTGCTGGATACGCATATCATGTTGTTCCAGAGCTTGATCCAGTATCTGGGTGATCTGGATTATCTACCCTATATTTTCTATGCCTATATTCCGACCCTGTTTGTCATGCTGTTTGTCTGGCAAAGTCTGGCTGTGGTCTGGGTGATTTCACGTGAATTAAAATGGCCGTGGTGGGAACGGGCACTGATTATGCTGGCCACCTTGTTTACCTTGGTGGTGTGGCAGATTTCGGTGAAAGATCAGCCCATCTGGAAAGTTGAAGAAATTCCACCAAGTTTTGCTGAAGATGCTTTCTATGCTCAGCCGATCTTGCTGAATAAGGCGCTGGATGCAATTGAATATGGTGAATTTGCACAGTCGCATTGGTACTTTATGGGTGTGGCTGGCGCGAGTTATCAGGATGTGTTCTATTCAGAAATAGAGCGGATTAAAAAGCAGTTTGATACCCGGTTTGGGACTTTTGGCCGTTCGATTATGCTGGTGAATCATCCGGCAACACGGACTGAGATTCCACTTGCTTCCAAAACCAGCATGGAATTGGCCTTGCGCCGTATTGGCCAGCAGATGAACCGGGAAAGTGATGTACTGTTCCTGTATATGACCTCACATGGCTTGCCAAATGAATTTGAAATGGAAAATGCACCGCTAGACTTGGCTTCAGTCGATCCAAAATGGTTGCGTGATACTCTGGATGCCTCAGGTGTACGCTGGCGAGTGATTGTTATTTCTGCCTGTTTCTCAGGTAGTTTCGCTTCGGCTTTGCAGAATGATAATACTTTAATTATCACAGCCTCTGCTGCTGACCGTCAGTCTTTCGGTTGTTCAAACGAAGCTGATTATACCTATTTCGGCCGTGCTTTCTTTGATGAGGCCATGCGTGAAAATAACAGCCTGAAAGCCTCTTTTGAGCAGGCCAAGACTACAGTGGCTAAATGGGAAGCAGCTCAGGGATTTGAACCGTCAGAACCACAATGGGTGATTGGCAAAAACATGGAATTGATGTTGCCACAACTGGAACAGCGTCTTTTCCCTCCAGCGACGACCACTTCAGCATCTCCGTCTGTCGCTTTGACTCCATAAACCAATCTACAACTTTAGAAAATAGAAAAAGGAATGATGATGGAACTGGTACAGAATAATCGAAGCTTTGAGGGTGAACAGCGGATTTATAGCTTTGAGTCTAAAATATTAAAAAAACCAACCAGATTTGGAATCTTCCTGCCGCCACAAGCTCTGGAAGGCCAAAGTTGTCCTGCTTTGTTCTATTTAGCTGGCCTGACCTGTACGGAAGAAACTTTTGCAATCAAGGCACATGCCCAGCGTCTGGCTACCCAGCTTGGCCTGATTCTGATTACACCAGACACTTCACCGCGTGGAGACGATGTTGCCAAAGGGGATCACTGGGATATCGGGCAAGGCGCTGGCTTTTATATCAATGCCACTCAAGCACCGTGGGCTGAACATTATCAAATGGAAAGCTTTATTGTCGATGAGTTGTATGAACTGGTGTGTGAAGAGTTCGTAGTTCAGGCAGATAAGATCGGGATTTTCGGTCATTCCATGGGTGGACATGGCGCTTTAACTTTGGCTTTTAAATATCCGGAAAAATTCTGTTCAGTTTCGGCATTCGCACCGATTTGTGCACCAAGTCAATGTCCATGGGGTGAAAAGGCATTCTCGAATTATCTGGGCGAAAACCGCGAAGAATGGTTGAAGCATGATGCAGCTGCGCTGGTTCAGCAAAAAGGTGCACTATTTAGCGATATCCTGATTGATCAGGGCTTTTCTGACCAGTTCTATAGCCAGCTGAATCCGGCGTTATTTCAGCAAGCTTGTGATGCCGTGAACCAGAAATTAACCTTACGTGAACATCAGGGTTATGATCATGGTTACTATTTTATTCAAAGCTTTGTAGATGACCATCTACAATTCCATGCCGTGCAATTAAATCCATAAGCCAAGCAACACAAGCGAAGCAAATTTAAAAGTACAATGAAACTCCAAAAATAGGTCATATTTTTGGAGTTTTTTATATGAATATCAAATAAATATAATAAAAATGGCATATAAGTTGCTATTCAAAAATCAGGTAGAACCAGTTGCAGTTAAGAACACGATGCACAATAAGCCTGAACCAGAGATTGACCAACCATCACCTCCACTAGAAAAACACAGCTTCCGATTTCATGGCAGTGCCACGGAATATTTTGGAATCTGGATGGTGAATCTGATGTTAACCATTATTACGCTTACTTTGTATAGCCCGTGGACAAAGGCACGCCGTATCCGCTATTTCTACGGTAATACCCAATTGTTAAAACATCGCTTTGACTTCATCGCCATGCCAAGCCGAATTCTGCTAGGTCGTCTATTGGCATTGGAGTTGTATGTGGTGACAGTGATCTTGACCAATTACTCCATTCTTATCACCAATTCATTATTTCTGATTGCTGCGATCTCTCTACCTTGGTTAATTCGGATGACCCTGAAATTTAAGGCCCGGAATAGTAAATATGGCAATGTCCGGTTTCATTTTAGTGGAAGCAATCGGGAAGCCTATAGGGTTTTATGGCTCGCGATATTGGTCAATATTTTCACCCTGTTTCTTTTCAGCCCAGTGGTGATCTGGCTATACAAACGTTACTGCTTTAATCATTTATCGATCGGACAACTTCAGTTTAGGCTGGGGATTCAGTGGTCTAAATTTATGTCGGCAGTTTATATCCCCTTATGTCTGTGTCTGCTAATTGGTATCGCATGGAGCGCAGCAATCGTTTACTGGGTCGATTTGATCGGTACAAACCTGTTTACCTTGGGTGTTGTATTGAGCTATCTGTTTTGTCTGGCCTTGGTCTGGCCGATGATATCTGCACGCTTATATATGTATACCTGGAATCATGTAGAGCTTGGTCAAAGCTACTTTAAAACCCGGGTAACGACATGGCGTTATAGCTGGATTGTACTGAGTAACTGGATTGTGCGTGCACTCAGTTTGGGACTCATGACCCCTTGGGCGAGCATCCGTTTATATGAATATCAACTGGCTAACCTAGAACTCTATCTAGCAGAGGACGAAACTAATCTAAAAAATATCTTGCAGCGTGATCCAAATGCTATAGCCAATGAAGTACTGGATATCTTTGATTTCGATGCATCGTTATAGAGGCAAGTAGGATGAAGCGACCTGTTGAAGTCAGATTTTATGATGGGGTTTTGGCCGAAGCCCAGCGTGCATGGATTGTCCCTGATCAGCAACGCGGGATTGCCCTAAAGCTTAGTGAAGAAACACCCAAGCAAGTGAGCGAGGCTGACTTTTATTTTACTTATCCCGATATGGCGTATATTGGCGGGGTCGGGGGGCGTAAACCGATTATCGAATTACCTGAAGATCGTCGGATTGAATTTTTGACCAAAGCACCGCATTGGCTGAAGATTAAATCCAAAGAAATCTATCATGCCATATGGAAATTTGAACGTTCTCCACTCCTGATTTTCTTCTCGATGATTATCGTGATATGTGCGGTAATTTTTATTCTTAAATGGGGAATTCCATATACGGCCCAGCAGCTCGCTCAATTACTTCCCGAACAGACCTTGATCGAGGTAGGAAATCAAACTGAGCAGAAATTAATTGAGCAAACTGAGCCATCCAAGCTCTCCGCAGAGCATCAAGCACATCTAAAAAAATTGTATGAACAAAAAATTGCAGTAGGGAAACCCGCTAAGGTTATTTTCCGTCAAGGCGGAGAAATCATGAGACTTAATGCAGCTGCGATTCCGAACAATACCATTATTGTCACCGATGAACTGGTCAAGCTCAGTGGCGCAGATGAAGAAGTTCTTGCAGTACTGGCGCATGAACAAGGTCATCTGGTACAAAAACATAGCATGCAAAAAGTGATTTCCAACCTGGGTGCAGCAGGATTATTTGCCTTGGTAACGGGAGACTTAAGTGATGTCGTGGCGGCATCTATAGCGGTACTCGCCGATGCGGGATATTCACAGGCGCTTGAACTTGCTGCGGATGATTATGCCATGCAACATTTACATCAACAGCAGATATCCAGTATCCATTTGTCGAACTTTTTGCAGCGGGTTGAAAACGCTAGAATCCTGGCAGAGCAGAGTAAAACGATAAAAATGAAAAACTTTACCCTGAATATTGATGGAAAAGAACGGCAAATTACCGAGTCTGAACTGAAATGGTTGCGTTTGATTGGAAAACTCAAAAAATATCTGGAATCGCATCCCGAGCTGGACAAAAGAATTGAACGGATTCATGCATTCGAAGAAAAAATGAGCCAACCTGTTTAGCCCTGATATTGAGTATAAAAATTCATATCTCTATATCCTGAGGATCGAGGCGTGTTTAGCCTCGATTTTTTATTGATGGATATGCGAGTTTTCCTGTCTTAATCAATCATTTTCATCCAGGTCTAGTGATATTAAGCATAAATACTGTCCAGCGTTACATAGCATTGTATTCACATAACATCCAAGTCACAGTAGCAGGACTGGATTTGGTATAATGAGAAAAATCCAATTTCAGTTAGCCAGGTCCTTTCATGTCCAAGCCTTATTTAATTGCACCTTCTATTTTGTCTGCCGACTTTGCCCGTTTAGGTGAAGAAGTTGAAAATGTACTTCAGGCCGGTGCAGACGTTGTGCATTTCGATGTTATGGATAATCACTATGTACCCAATTTAACCTTTGGCGCAGGTGTATGTAAGGCACTGAAAAAATATGGTATTCAGGCACCTATTGATGTGCATCTCATGGTGAAACCTGTAGATCGCATGATTGGTGACTTTCTGGAAGCAGGCGCAGATATTATTACGTTTCATCCGGAAGCATCTGATCATATTGACCGTTCTTTACAGTTGATCAAATCAGGTGGTGCTAAAGCCGGTCTGGTATTTAATCCAGCGACACCATTGCATTATCTGGATTATGTACTGGATAAGGTTGATCAGGTATTGCTAATGAGTGTGAACCCTGGCTTTGGTGGACAGAAATTCATTCCAATGACTTTGGATAAATTACGTCAGGCGCGCAAGATCATTGATGCTTCAGGTCGCGATATCCGCTTAGAAGTAGATGGCGGTGTGGGACCAGCAAATATTCGTGAAATTGCAGAAGCTGGTGCAGATATGTTTGTGGCCGGTTCAGCGATTTTTGGCAAGCCAGATTATAAAGCTGTGATTGATGAAATGCGTAGTGAGCTGGCTAAAGTCGGTCAAATCCAGCTTTAATCTCTAAAATGTTTAAGGTGCATAAATCTGTGGATAACTTTATGGATAAGTGTGTAGATATCTATGTTGATAACCATATGGATATGTTGCATATTTTGTAATCGTTTGTAGCCTGATTGATTGTATCTTAGACAAAATTTGTATAAAAAGAACTCAATTGGAGTTCTTTTTACATATGTCAGCCCTTGATTTTAGTGGTCGTTTATTCATCAAAGGTTAATAATCAAGCCAAACAAAAAGTGATCAATAGGTCTTAGTTTTGTGTTTCATTGTGTAAGATCTCCACGCTATTTTTAAATTTAATTCATGTGCATAACTTAATAATATGGACTTATTCCTTGTTTGTTTTTCTTACTCAAGTCTCTGTAATGCCATAACACGATGTCCCATGTTGGCGTTCCTTAAGATAGGCTGAAATCTTCAAGTTGTCCTGAGCATTTGAGTAAGACATGGTTAAGTTAATTCTCATTCAGTCAAATTTTGTAAACGGCAGTTTGGTTTTGTCATCTGTTTTATAAGATGTTTATTTTTTTAGGGGGAACGACCTCCCTTGTTGATTAAATTTATAAAATTCAACAAGAAAAATCGTCAGGACGGCCTGACTCTGTTAATTAGGAGGAGGGCAATATGGCCTGGATTATACTTGTATTCGCTGGACTATTTGAGATTGTCTGGGCCTATTCCATGAAGCTCTCAGAGGGTTTTACTAAACTCACACCGAGTATTTTTACGATTGTTTTTATGGTGCTCAGTTTTGTATTACTGGCCTATGCCATGCGTACTTTGCCTCTAGGAACTGCCTATACCATCTGGACGGGCATTGGCGCAGTCGGCTCATTTCTGGTCGGTGTTATAGTTTTAGGTGAACCTGCTTCTGCTATGCGTATGCTGGCTGCGGTGCTGATTATTTCCGGACTTGTTTTGATGAAATTATCCTCCTCCTAAGAGCTGTTGAGCAGTTCTGATTTCGAGTAAAATAAAAACTGGCAAGCTTGATTCTGTAGGAGTAGGGCCATGCAGCTCAGTTATATTTATATGGACTCGCCTGTAGGGCAGTTGCAGCTGGTCGCCAATGAAACGGCGCTGGTAGCTGTACTCTGGGATTGTGAAAAACCGAATCGGGTCAGGTTGGCAACTCTGGTTGAAGATCCACAGCATCCTGTATTGATAGAAGCTCGGCGTCAGCTTCAAGAATATTTTGCCGGTCAGCGCAATGTTTTTGAACTGCCTTTAGATTTTGCCGGTACTGATTTTCAAAAAAAAGTCTGGCAGGCTTTGCTGAATATTCCTTATGGACAGACCCGAAGTTACCGGGAAATCGCTGAACAGGTCGGTAATGTTAAAGCAGTACGCGCCGTGGGTGCTGCCAATGGTAAAAACCCGATTTCGATTATTGCACCTTGTCATCGGGTGATTGGCAGTAGTGGTAAGCTGGTAGGCTTTGCGGGTGGTCTAGATAAAAAAGAAATTTTGTTAAATATTGAGCGAACCCATTAAGATCAAAATCATAAAATTAATGAAAATTAAAATATGTATCAGTTCGTAACACTAATCTTAGGCCAACTCTGGTCCAGTTTATGATGGGTTCTTCTACTTTTTATTGGTTTAATCATTTTTAAGTTATTTAAACCATTTTTAAAAGGGAAGCTGGGAGAGTTCGCTGTTGTCACGCATGTCAAACTTTATCTGAAAGACCCTGAGTATCGGTTATTAAACGATTTGACTCTTCCAGATGGAGAAGGGAGCACAACACAAATTGATCATTTCTTATTAAGTCCTTATGGCCTGTTTGTGATTGAAACCAAAAACTATAAAGGCTGGATCTTTGGTAGCGAGCGACAAAAAACCTGGACGCAAAAACTTTATAAAAATAGCTATAAATTTCAAAATCCGATTCATCAGAATTATAAGCACATCAAAGTTCTGGAGCAGTTGCTGGTTGATATTATTGAGCCAGCCTAGCTGCATTCTGTGATTGTATTTATGCCAGATGCGGTATTCAAAACCCCAATGCCGAATTATGTATTTCGGGGTGCAGGTTGGACAGATTATGTAAAAAGCTTTAATCAGCGAGTTATTTCTGACACCAAGATTAAACATATCCAGATTCGCTTGGAGAAGGAAGTACTAGAAAAATCCTGGAAAACCAACCGTGAACATGTCGCAAATTTAAACAGGCGGCAATCCGAACAGAAAAGCCTTTGAATTATTCAAAGGCTTTTTCTTAATTTTTCGAGGCTTTTAATTTTTCAGTAATTTCAACCAGCTGTTTAATCCGTTTAACCTCATCCCAGAGTGCTTTAGCTTCAGGATAATGCTTGGACATCATCCCCAGCCATTGTTTGTAACGGCCGACCATATTCATTTCCTTTTTATAGGAACCATTCAGGAAACGGATTTGCAGTTCCAGTAGTTCATTCCAGGTGATGAGCGGCTCATCAGAATTCTGGCGAATACATTGGGTCAGATCAGGTGTAGTGACCGCACCACGGCCAATCATCAGGTCTTCACAGCCTGATTCTAGCTGACATTGCTTCGCATCGGTATTGGTCCAGATTTCACCATTGGCAATGACATTGATTTTTAAGGCTTCACGAATTGGTTGCAGCTGATCCCAGAAGGCTGGCGGAGTATAGCCATCGGCCTTGGTCCGCGCATGAACAGTGACCCAGGCCGCTCCAGCATCTTCAATGGCATGGGCATTTTCCATCATGAAGTTGCGATCCATATAACCCAGACGCATTTTTGCCGAAACCGGGATATGTGCAGGCACGGCATCACGAACAGCTTTGACCAGTTCATAAACGACTTCAGGTTCATCTAGCAGTACTGAACCACCACGATGACGGTTTACGGTTTTGGCTGGACAGCCGAAATTCATGTCAATTGCAGGGGCGCCCATAGCAGCGACTTTCACTGCATTGGCTGCCAGCATTTCCGGGTTATTTCCCAGAAACTGTACATGCACCGGCGTACCGGCAGCAGTTTTGCCCTCATTTAACAGTTCAGGGCAGTAGGTGTGATAGATATGATCTGGCAGCACCGAATCCGTGACACGAATAAACTCGGTTACACACCAGTCGAAGCTCCCGACGGATGTCAGTACATCGCGCATAATCGGGTCAGTTAAGCCTTCCATGGGTGCAAGAACAAGTTTCAATGGTCAACACCTGTTAATTCGAAAAACGGTGTTATACGGCTTTTTGGTGGGAATGTCCAGGCAGTTTAATTTTCATATGAATTGCAGAAAAAGATTGAGTGTGAATGAGTATCTATTGATCTTTTGCTATCGAAATAAAAAAACCTTAAATCGACTGATTTAAGGTTTGGATTTAAATCTTAAAAATCTAATATTGTCTTAATCGATTAGTTTTTCGACTTTCATACTTTCACGATAATACTGACAGCCTTTATACAGCAGGAATACACCGATTACACCAGCTACAGCATTGACGATAGAAATCGAATTACCCACCATTAAGGTATTTTCATAATATCGGTCTGTAATCAGCGCCACAGCAGTTGTACCCACACCGAGTGCAATCAGGTTAGAAATCAACAGGAATTTGGCTGATACCTGAGAGCGCAACTGGTTCGGTGTCAGCATCTGGGTAGCAGCGGCTGATGCTGGAATCGGGAAGGTGGAGAAGAACATCGCCACAAAGATCAGTGCGAATGAAAGCTGCATATTGTCGACTTGGGTAAACAGCACGCTTGGAATGATCAGGGCAGCACAGCCAATTGCACCGGCACGGATTGCTGCATCGCTATAGCCACGTTTAGAAAAGAAGTCGATGAGCCAGCCACAGAATAGGGCGCCTGAAGTATTAGCGACAAGAATAATACTTCCAAGGATATATCCGGTCTGGCTTGCATCCAGGCCAAAGTGACGCATGTAGTAGGCCGGTGCCCAGCCGAGCAGGGAATACAGCATCATAGTATAGAAAGAGAAGCCAATAAAATGACAGAAGAAAGTCTTTTTATGGGTTTTAATAAAACCGATGGAATTCTTAAAAGATGCTTTAACGGCGACACCATTCGCATCCATTTTGAGGCCTTTACGCTCGGGTTCCCGTACGGTCAAAATCATGAGCAGCGCCAGCAATACACCCGGTAAACCGACAATCATAAAGGTCAGTTGCCAAGTATTGATCTCACCAATTACTGGTAAAGTAACGAAACTAACATCCTTGAGCAGACCGATGACATAACCGCCGATCAGGAAAGCCAGTCCTGAACCGATAAAAGCACCAATGGCATAAACACCCAGCGCACGGCCTAGTTTATGTTTAGGAAACAGATCCGCCACGATTGAGTAAAAAGCAGGAGATAGGGCTGCTTCACCTGCACCGACACTAAGGCGAGCCAGGAACATCTGGATAAAGTTTTTACTGAGGCCACAGGCTGCAGTGGCCAGACTCCAGAAAGCGATCCCAACCGAAATAATTTTCACACGTGATTTCTTGTCGGCCAGTGCGGCGATCGGTACGCCCATAAAGGCATAAAACAGCGAAAAGGCCAGCCCCTGCAATAGGCTGAACTGGGTATCACTGAGCATCAAGTCGGCCTTAATCGGCTCAATCATCAGGGATAAAATCTGACGGTCTACGAAAGACAGAATGTAGGCCACCATACAGATGATTACCACATACCATTGATAGCTGCTACGTTCCGGAGTTGCTGGTGGAATTTCTGTAGCCACCTGTTCAGGGATAGGCGTAGTAATTTTTAGATGAGAATCGAGTGGTTGGACGTCATTGTCAACCTTGTCTATGACCAATGTTTTTTCATTCATCATGCAACATCCTGTGCAAGTTATAGTGATTGGTTTATTTGATACAGATTTAATTATTTTTATTTTTAATGTGTATCAATTAATCTAATCTAGGAGTAATTTGCACAGCCGTCAATATGTCTGGATTAAAAAGATACAATTATTTTTAAATCAATAAAAAAGGGAATCAAATAGATTCCCTTCTTACTTTAAGTGTCTGAAAATATTTGTTAAGCAGCTTTTTCTACGAGAGTTAGGATGTCATAGGTCGCGACCAGTTCATTGCGCTGGTTTTTCACCTTGATGTCCCAGACCACGACACCATGCGGTCTCTGCTCATCACGCAGCGGTTTTGGGGTTTTCTGCTTGCAGATCAGTTCTACCTGAATGGTATCACCAATTTTCACCGGTTCTACGAAGCGCAGGTTGTCCATGCCATAGTTGGCAATAACTGGACCTGGAGCAGCATCAACAAACAAGCCGGCAGCAGCAGAGACAATGAAGTAACCATGTGCGACGCGTTCACCGAACAAGGATTCCGCAGCCGCAATCTTATCCATATGTGCATAGAAGTAATCTCCACTTAAACCACCAAAGTTGACAATATCAGCTTCAGTGATGGTACGGCGTGCAGTCAGCAGGCGTTCACCGATCCGCAGTTCATCAAAGGATTTCTTGAATGGATGCACGCGGTCTTCAAATACCTCCGCACCCGCGGTCCAGCTATGACCGACCTGAGTCAGCACATTTGGTGAGCCTTGAATAGCAGTACGCTGCATATAGTGTTTCACTGCACGCAGACCACCGAGTTCCTCACCACCGCCAGCACGCCCCGGACCACCATGCACTAACAATGGCAGTGGTGAACCATGACCGGTACTTTCCTTAGCGCTTTCACGATCCAGAATATGCACACGACCATGCCAAGGCGCGATCTTGCTGAGTAGCTGTTCAATATTTTCATCATGGTTACGCATGATTGAAGCGACCAGACTGCCTTCACCACGAGCTACTAATGTTGCCAGTTGTGGTAGGTCACTATAGGGCATCAATGTAACCACTGGGCCAAAGGCTTCGATATTATGAATTTGCTGAGCCTGTACCGGATCTTTACATAACAATACTGTTGGTGGATAGAAAGCAGATTTTTCCGGATGTGCGACCTGGATGGCAAAGTCCTGGCGCAGGTGGCTACCTATGATGATTTCAGCTTCCTGTGCCAGCTGTTCTACCTTGGCAGCAACATCATGCTTCTGTTTAACGCTCGCCAGAGCTCCCATGGTTACGCCGTCCTGTGCAGGATCACCGATGACTACTTTCTGTAGTTTTTCAGTCAGGCGTTGCTGTACGGTATCGAGCAATGCTGCTGGCACAAAGGCACGGCGTATTGCAGTACATTTTTGTCCGGCTTTGGTCGTCATTTCACGGAAGACTTCACGCACAAACAGGTCAATGGTTTCATCGTTGGCTTGCTGGGTCAGAATGGCGCTGTTCACCGAATCGGCTTCCATGCTGAATGGAATGGAGTGGGCATTCAGGTGTGGATGCGCACGCAGTTTCTGGCCGGTAGCAGCCGAACCTGTGAAAGTAACGGTATCCTGTGCATTCAGGTGATCAAACAGGTCATAAGTCTGTCCGCAGATCAGCTGCAGAGCACCTTCTGGTAGTAAATTGCTGGCTAAAATGTCTTTAACGACTGTATGTGTCAGTTCTGCACCTTCTGTTGCTGGCTTGACAATACAAGGTACGCCGGCTAGTAGAGTAGGTGCAATTTTTTCCAGCATACCCCAGATCGGGAAGTTAAATGCATTGATATGCACTGCTACACCGGCTTTCGGGCTCAGAATATGTTTGGCACCAAAGCTGCCCTGTTTGGACAATGGAATCCAGGCATCTTCAACCAGTGCCGTTTCATCGCTGAGTTCACGGCGAACCAGACTTGAATAGGCAAACAGGGTGCCAATCCCACCTTCAATATCAATCCAGGCATCTTTGCGGGTACAGCCGGTTGCGGCTGCCAGGCGGTAATAATCTTCCTTACGTTCCAGTAAATATTGTGCCACCTGTTTCAGAGCATTAGCACGCTGGTGGAAAGTCCAGTGGGCAATGGCTGCACCTTTCTGTTTGGCATATTGCACTACGTTATGCATGTCGATGCCGTGGCTACTGACTTGGTAAATCGCTTCACCGCTAATGGCGTGATAGACCGTACGCAAGTCATTTTGTGCGCTATGTTCACCACCTAAAACCAGTGAACTCAATACTTTAACTTTAGCTGCGTAATGCGCCTGTGTGTCGTCCTGAAGATCCGTGCTCTGGGTCGTGCTGTCCAGTTCCAACATTGTATAACTCCATTTATGATACGTTGTTGAGTTTATTTTTGCTTTTGATGTTTCATAAATTGCAATCAAAAAACTTAAATGTCAATCATAATCCGCAAACAAAAAAAGTAACTTTCATGTAATTAAAAATTTAAAAATAATAAAAACAATGACTTAATAAAAAATGCTTTTAAAAATATATGATACTTAAAAAATAGCATTGATTTTATATTTGTATCGTTTTAATTTGATTGTATCAGCACTTGGGATAAGTGAGACAAACATGAATAAGCAACAACAAACATTCGATCAGAAGATAGAGCAGGACATTTCTATTGAAGCGAAGGACTGGATGCCGGATGCCTATAGAAAGACCCTGATCCGCCAGATTGGCCAGCATGGACATTCAGAAGTAATTGGCATGCTGCCAGAAGGCAACTGGATTACCCGTGCACCGACTTTGAAACGCAAAGCGGTATTGCTGGCTAAAGTACAAGATGAAGCAGGACATGGCCTGTACCTGTACAGTGCAGCAGAAACGCTTGGTGCAGACCGTGATGACATGATGGAAAAGCTGATTGCTGGCCGCATGAAATACTCATCCATTTTTAACTATCCAACTCTGACCTGGGCAGATGTAGCGGCGATTGGCTGGCTGGTAGATGGTGCTGCAATCGTCAATCAGGTGGCGTTATGCCGTACCTCTTATGGTCCTTATGCACGTGCCATGGTGCGTATCTGTAAAGAAGAAAGTTTCCACCAGCGTCAGGGCTTTGAGGCCATGATGCAACTGGCACAAGGCACGCCAGAACAGAAACAAATGGCACAGGATGCAGTGAATCGTTTCTGGTGGCCGGCATTAATGATGTTTGGTCCAAGTGATGACAATTCTCCAAACAGTGCGCAAAGCATGCAGTGGAAAATCAAATTATTCAGTAATGATGCATTGCGTCAGAAATTTGTCGACAACACTGTGCCGCAAGTATTGCAGCTTGGCCTGACTGTGCCGGACCCAGACCTGAAATTCAATGAAGAAACTGGCCACTATGAATTTGGTCAGGTGAACTGGGATGAGTTCTTCGATGTGCTGGCAGGCAAAGGTCCATGCAACCACGAACGTATCGAAGCACGCCGCAAGGCTTGGGAAGAGGGCAAATGGGTACGTGAATCAGCAGCAGTTTATGCCAGCAAGCAACAGCAGCAGTCAGATCAACGAAAAATCGCCTAAGGCAACGGAATAGCACAAGGATATGCAAATGAACAAGAATAACTGGTCTTTATACGAAGTATTTATTCGCAGCAAACAGGGTCTGAGCCACCGTCATGTCGGCAGCCTGCGCGCCCCTGATGATGAAATTGCCCTGCAAAATGCCCGTGACGTCTATACCCGTCGCAATGAAGGTGTAAGTATCTGGGTCGTGAAATCTGAACTAATTACCTCATCTCAACCAGATGAAAAATCGGAGTTTTTTGATCCTTCATTGAACAAGGTCTACCGTCATCCGACCTTCTATCACATTCCAGATGGCATCGAACACATGTAAGGTGGAGGAAAGAGCAATGACGAATCAGGTATTGGCACAATTTTTACTGCATGTTGGCGACAGCCAGCTCATCCTTTCACACCGTCTGGCAGAGTGGTGCGGTCACGCACCTGAGCTGGAGCTAGATATTGCATTGGCAAATATCGGTTTGGACCTGCTGGGTCAGGCACGTACCGCGTTGAGTCTAGCCGGTGAAATTGAAGGGCAAGGTCGTGATGAAGATAAACTGGCCTATTTCCGTACCGAGCGTGAATACCGTAACTTACTGCTATGCGAACAGCCAAATAATGACTTCGGTCAAACTATCGTACGTCAGTGGTTGATGGATCATTACCATGCTTTGCTGTTTGCAGCCCTGAGCAATAGCAGGAATGAAGAGATTTCCTCATTCGCCATCAAGTCGCTGAAAGAAGTGAAATACCATTTGCGTTTTTCAACCTCATGGATGGAACGCCTGAGCTTAGGTACAGCAGAAGCTCATGAAAAAATCCAGAATGGTCTGAATCAGCTATGGCGTTTTACCGAAGAGTTGTTCAGCCTGACTGCAGATGAACGTCAGCTGGTTGATGCTCACCTGATTCCGGATCTGGAACTGCTGAAACCGAAATGGTTGGAAACTATATCTGCTGAGTTGCAACGTTTTGAACTGAGCTTGCCAGAAAGTGGTGCTTACCGTAGTGGCGCCAAGCAGGGACTACATACCGAACATCTGGGTTATGTACTGGCGGAACTGCAATATATGCAGCGCAGCTATCCAGGCATGAACTGGTAAATCCAGCACATCACAGGGAGTGAGTGGCATGAACTTGATTAGACATGTAGAAGATCAATGCTGGGAGGTCTTGGCACAGGTTTCCGATCCGGAAATTCCAGTCCTGTCAGTCCTTGACCTGGGCATGATTCGTGGAGTGGAGATCAACCCACAGGATGAAATCGTGGTTCGATTGACCCCCACTTATAGTGGCTGTCCGGCAACCGATCTGCTCAAGGCGGAAATCATCCAGGCATTTGCAGCACATGAGCTGACGCCGGTCAAAGTCGTGGTCGATCTGTCAGAAGCATGGACCACTGACTGGATGAGTGAAGAAGGCAAACAGAAACTGCAGCAATATGGTATTGCCCCACCCAAAGGTGGTTCAAACAGCTGCGGTACCCATGTCGCACTTAGTGATGGTATCCAGTGTCCACATTGTCAGAGCCATCACACCCGATTACTCAGTGAATTCAGTTCAACCGCTTGCAAGGCGCTGTACAAATGTCAGGAATGCCTGGAGCCGTTTGACTATTTTAAATGTATTTAAGGGCTTAAGCGCACAAGCCATAACAATAAAGCGTGAGATTGCCACAGCTTAAGAAGGATTTTGAAATGAGCCAATTTATTCCGTTAACCATTAAATCGATTCAGCCTCAGACTGAACAGGCAATTTGCATTGCTTTTGAACTGAGTCCGGAACATGCCGAAAATTTTCAGTATCAGCCGGGCCAACACCTGACCATCCGTCATCTTACAGAACAGGAAGAATTGCGCCGTTGCTATTCGATCTGTAGCGATAGTGATGAAGACATGAGTATTGCGATCAAGAAAATTGATCAAGGCCAGTTCTCAACCTGGGCCAATGAAAACCTGAAAGTGGGCGATGTACTGGAAGTGATGCCACCACAAGGTGTGTTTTTCCAGAAAGCGGCCAAGACTGGTGGTAAACATTATCTGGGTTTTGCTGCAGGTAGTGGCATTACACCAATTTTGTCTATTGTCAAAGCAGTGTTGAACCGTCAACAAGATGCCATTTTTACTTTGGTTTATGGTAACCGTTCCTGGAAACAGACTATGTTCTCTGAACAGATTATGGATCTGAAAGACCGTTTTAAAGAGCGTTTGCAACTGATCAATATTTTCTCGCGTGAACTGAATGACAGCGAGATTTTCAATGGTCGTATTGATGCAGAAAAACTGCAGCAGCTGTTCCAGGCAGGCCTGATTCCAGCAGAAACCGATCACTGCTTTGCCTGTGGCCCTGAAGAAATGATGAATGCAGTAGAAACCGTTTTGCCAACCCTTGGGATCGAACGCAGCAAAATTCACACCGAACGCTTCAATACCGGGGCTGCACCAAAAGCATCTGCACAGCAGATCGAAAGCCGTACCGAGGAAAAGGTCAACATCATTCTGGATGGTCGTGAGCTGATCATTGAAGTATCCAAACAGGATGACAGCATTCTGGATGCCGCTTTACGTGCAGGTGCGGATCTGCCTTATGCCTGCAAGGGCGGGGTATGTGCAACCTGTAAATGTAAGGTGCTGCAGGGTGAAGTGGAAATGGCAATCAACTATAGCCTGGAAGAAGAAGAAATCCAGAAAGGTTATGTGCTGAGCTGTCAGGCGCGTCCAACCACTCGAAATGTTCGTCTCAGTTTCGACGAGTAAAGATTTTAAATTAAGCACCATGCAGATAAATGCATGAACGAAATAGAAACTTAAAAGGTGTGTAATGGATTACCAAACAATTATTGTTGAAGAAAAAAATGCAGTGGGCTACCTGACTTTTAATCGTCCTAAACAGCTCAACAGTTTTAATGAAACCATGCATCAGGAAGTATCTTCTGTCGTAAAACGCTGGGCGCAAGATTCAGCAATTCGCGCAGTGGTGATTTCTGCAGAAGGTCGTGGTTTCTGCGCTGGTCAGGACCTGAACGACCGTGTAGTAGATCCAAATGCTGATGCTCCAGATTTAGGTTTATCCATTGAAAAATACTACAACCCGCTGATTAAACTGATTACTGAAATGCCAAAACCGGTGATCTGTGCCGTAAATGGTGTGGCAGCAGGTGCAGGTGCAAATATCGCATTAGCGTGTGACATCGTGGTAGCTGCCAAATCTGCTTCATTTATTCAGGCCTTCTGCCGTCTCGGTCTGGTGCCAGATTCAGGTGGTACTTGGTTCCTGCCACGTCTGGTGGGCCGTGCCCAAGCGATGGGTCTGGCGATGCTGGGTGACAAAATCTCGGCTGAACGTGCGTTGCAACTCGGCATGATCTGGCAGGTAGTTGAAGATGATCAGTTAAAAGCAGAAGCTGAAAAAATGGCTGAACATCTGGCGACTCAGCCGACTTATGGTCTATCCCTGATCAAGAAAGCGATTCATGCCGCCGCAGACAATAATCTGGATGAGCAACTGATTCTGGAGCGCGATCTGCAACGTCTGGCGGGTCGTTCTAGCGATTATCGTGAGGGCGTTCAGGCCTTTATGCAAAAACGAACACCACAATATAAGGGCTGCTAAATCTGCCGGAGATGGATTTGACTCGGCTCAAAGTTGTGCGATTTTTTCCTTTCAGTTATCGCTTAGCAACTTGGTCGAGTTGAATTATTCCTGACAGGTATGAATATGATACCTATTTGATCTGATGGTTAGCTAGGTCCTATGTTATATGTTGTATTACTCTGATAGTAAATGAAATCTGAAAACATGGGTTTACGTAATATTTTTCTAATCAAGCTATTGATATGTAATTTGTTTTTTATTTTATTTATTCAGATAAATGATTCGGGTGAGTAAATAGAATTTAATATGACACAAATTTACAAATCTTAAAAAATATGTATCGTATTTTTGGTGAAGAGTGATACAACCTGGTATATATTGAACTAAGCAGACAGCGCTAGGACAGGCGCAACAAGTATCGCCAACAGACTGAGGTATGGCGAGCTAAGGAACAAGAACGATGGAACATGTTTATATTTTTGACGGTATTCGTACCCCAATTGGTCGTTACGCAGGTGGTTTGAGCAGTATTCGTACTGATGACCTTGCTGCTTTGCCGATCCAGTATTTAAAACAGCAGCATCCCAACCTGCCATGGGCAGAAGTTGATGAAGTGATTTTAGGCTATGCCAATCAGGCCGGTGAAGATAATCGTAATGTCGCGCGTATGGCAGCACTTTTAGCGGGCCTGCCGGAAAGTGTACCCGCGATTACTGTAAATCGTCTCTGTGCTTCCGGTCTGGATGCTGTCGGTCTGGCAGCACGTGCAATTAAATCGGGTGAAGCGCAATTTGTAGTCGCCGGTGGGGTAGAATCCATGAGCCGTGCGCCATTTGTACAATCCAAGCCCATCACAGCATTTAGCCGTACTCCGGAAATTTATGACACCACCATTGGCTGGCGTTTTATCAATCCAAAATTCAAGGCAGGTTTCGGCGTAGATAGCATGCCGGAAACGGCAGAAAACGTAGCTGAAAAATATCAGATTAATCGTGAAGATCAGGATCTGTTTGCTTATCACAGTCAGCAAAAAACTGCACAGGCACAGCAGAATGGCATTTTTCAGGCAGAAATCCTGCCAGTAGAAATCAAAGGTGCTAAAGGTTCTACTCAGGTGATTACTGAAGATGAGCATCCACGTGCCGATACTACTTTAGAAAAGTTATTTTCTTTAAAAGCACCATTTCGAAAGGAAGGTGGTTCGGTAACTGCGGGTAATGCGTCTGGTGTCAATGACGGTGCAGCCTGTGTGCTACTGGGTAATAGATATTTCGCAGAACAATATGGACTGAAACCATTGGTACGGGTAGTAGGAATTGCCAGTGCAGGTGTAGAGCCACGCTATATGGGGATTGGACCAGTACCAGCGATACAGAAAGTATTAAAACAGACAAACTTAAGTCTGGAACAGATGGATGTGATCGAACTGAATGAAGCCTTTGCCGCACAGGCACTTGCAGTGCTACGTGAGCTAGGCCTTCAGGATGATGATCCACGAGTCAATCCAAACGGGGGTGCTATTGCCCTTGGACATCCACTCGGAATGAGCGGTACACGACTGGTGATTACTGCCATGAAAGAATTACAGCGCAAGCAAGGAAAATATGCCCTTTGTACCATGTGTGTCGGTGTTGGACAGGGTGTCGCACTGATTCTGGAAAATGTGGCTTAAGGACTGAATCAAAAGAGAAATCATCAGCAGTCAGGATGACTGCAGCAGGAGCAAGAATATGAATAACAATGCAATGGAACAGATTGAAACCGCTTCAGTAGATGAATTACGTAGCCTGCAATTGGAACGTATGAAAAAAACACTGCAGCATGCTTATCAGAACAGTACGGTTTACAAGAAAAAGTTTGATGAAGCCGGTGTCCATCCGGATGACTTAAAATCACTGGAAGACCTGGCAAAATTCCCGTTCACCACCAAGCAGGATCTTCGCGAAAACTATCCATTTGGCATGTTTGCTGTGCCTCAGGAGCAGATTGTCCGTGTACATGCTTCTTCAGGTACTACAGGTCAGCCGACTGTAGTCGGTTATACCCAGAATGACATTAATACCTGGTCAGATGTGGTGGCACGCTCGTTACGTGCAGCAGGACTCAGCAGTAAAGATACGATTCAGGTATCTTATGGTTACGGCCTGTTTACTGGTGGTCTAGGTGCACATTATGGTGTAGAACGTCTGGGCGCTACCGTAATTCCAATGTCAGGTGGCCAGACCGACAAGCAGGCCCAGCTGATTCATGATTTCAAGCCAACAGCTTTAATGGTCACTCCATCATACTGTCTGAACATTATTGAATGTCTGGAGAAAAAATTCGGAACTGCCAAGGACTGTTCAATCAAGACAGGTATCTTTGGTGCAGAGCCATGGACCAATGAAATGCGCCGTGAAATCGAAGAACGTCTGGGTATTGATGCACTGGATATTTACGGCCTGTCCGAAGTCATGGGACCGGGTGTGGCGATGGAATGTCTGGAATCCAAAGATGGACCTACCATCTGGGAAGATCACTTCTATCCTGAAATTATCCATCCGGAAACCGGTGAAGTATTACCTGATGGTGAACTGGGTGAGCTGGTATTTACCACCATTACCAAAGAAGGTATGCCGGTGATTCGTTACCGTACCCGTGATCTGACACGCTTATTGCCAGGTACAGCACGTACTATGCGTCGTATGGATAAGATTGTCGGTCGCAGTGATGACATGATGATTATTCGTGGTGTGAATGTGTTCCCATCACAAATTGAAGAGCAAATCCTGCATATTCCGCAGCTTATTCCGAATTATCAGATTCAGATTTGTAAACAGGGCCATCTGGATACATTGCATATTCGTACCGAAATGCGTAAAGATAATGCTATAAATATGACACACCAATTGGCAAATCAGCTGAAAGTACAAATCAAGACCATGGTCGGGATTAGTGTCAGTGTGGAAGTTTTACCGGAAGGTAGCTTGCCACGCTCTGAAGGTAAGGCTCAGCGGGTGTTTGATATCCGAAAGTCCGCTTAAATACGTCTGGATGACAGGCTCAGGTCTGTCATCCGGCTTTAACAAGGTAAATTGAACATAATGAATCCGAAATTAAAACAAGTAATTGATGATTTCATTCAGAATGAGACCCTTAGTGGAACCTCATTGGTAATGACGATTTTTGGTGACAGTATTTATCACCGCGGGGGAGTCATTAGTCTTGCCAGCCTGATTCAACTGATGGATGTATTCGGCTTCAATGAGCGTTCTGTGCGTACCGCCGTATTCCGTCTGGTACAAAATGGCTGGCTGAGTTCTGAAAAAATTGGCCGCACCAGTTATTACCGTATTACCGAAAGCAGCCGTCAGCGTTTTATTACCGCAGACCAAAAGATTTACAGCTTCCAGCATAATGAATGGGACCAGAAATGGGATCTGGTTCTACTCAGTTCAGTTGAACTGGAAAATAAACAGACACTGAAAAAAGAACTGGAATGGTTAGGCTTTGCCAATATCGCGACCAATGTCATGGCCTATCCGGGGTGTGATCAGCAGAAACTGCAAAACCTGTTACTGAATAACAAGATGACCGATCAGGTCGTAGTGTTTCGTGCTGAAACTTTACAGCTTTGGCAGGAATCTTATCCAACCATTAAACGCATGGTCGAAACCAATTGGCCAATCCCGGAACTGCATCAGCGTTATGAAAAATTTATTAGCGATTTCCGCGAGTTTTTCTATCTGGTGGAAAATGAAGAGGAACTGGATCCAGTACAAGCCTTTCAGATTCGTATTCTGCTGATCCATCAATATCGCCGTATTTTACTGAAAGACCCGAATCTGCCATTTGAACTGTTACCAACAGACTGGTTGTCACTGATTGCACGTAACTTAAGTACCAATCTATATCAGGCAGTATTTGCAGCAGGAGATGAGTTTTTCCTGGAGACTGCCCGGACAGCGGAAGGCCTTATGCCACCTGCACATCCACAATTTTATAAACGTTTTGGTGGTTTAAAGCAGCCGGAATTGACCTTTTAATATTTAAAAAAATCATGAATGTAATAGCTCAAGGAGGAGTCTATGCCATGTTATGCGATTGATGGGGTGATTCCTGTCGTCAGCCCTGAAGCTTATGTCCATCCTACGGCTGTGCTGATCGGTGATGTGATCATTGAAGCCGGAGTTTATATTGGTCCGTTCGCTTCGCTGCGGGCCGATTTTGGCCGGATTCATATCCAGAAAAATGCCAATATCCAAGATTCCTGTACCATTCATGGATTTCCGGACAGTGTGACCTTGGTTGAAGAATATGGTCATGTTGGTCATGGTGCCATTCTGCATGGCTGCGTGGTACGAAAAAATGCCTTGATCGGTATGAACAGCGTAATTCTGGATGAGGCCGAGATCGGGGAGAATGTCATTGTTGGGGCCAACAGTACAGTTAAGGCCAAATTCAAAGTGCCAGCGAATAATTTGGTACTTGGCAGTCCGGCAAAAGTCATCCGTCCTTTAGAAGAAAAAGAAATTGTCTGGAAAAGCCATGGCACCGAGCAATATATCCAGCTCACTGCACGTTGTTTGAATACCTTGCAGGAAGTAGAAGCTTTAACTGAAGATTCCGCAGAGCGACGTGATTATCAGAACTTTAAAGCGGATTATCAAATCAAGCAAAATAGTTAAACTAGCTGATGTTTAAAAAATTTAGATAATTAAAATACGCTAATTTTTTAGTTTTAAAAATTATTGGAAATGAAACCAAATTCCTATTGTCGCCTTTCCGGATCGAGTTAAGCTGTTAGAAAACAGGTCAGGAAAGTGCAGATGGAAAGGCGGGAATTTAAAGACCATTTCTCCCAGCAGTCCCAAGATTATGCCTTGTTTCGCCCGCATTATCCGGACACTTTGGGGAAGATACTGGCAGAGCTAGCACCGAGTACCCAATTGGCTTTAGATGTTGGCTGTGGCTCAGAACAGTTTTCAGAAGTTTTGGCGCATTATTTTGATCAGGTCACTGCCATTGATGCCAGTAGTGAACAGCTTGCCCAAGCCAAATCTCATCCGAAAATTCAATATCATCAGGCCTTAGCCGAAGAAATCCCATGTGTTGACCAGAGTGTAGATCTGATTTCAGTCGCACAAGCTGCCCATTGGCTGGATCTGGACAAGTTCTATGCGGAAGTTCGCCGTATTGCAAAACCCAATGCCATTCTGGCTCTTATTAGTTATGGAGTATTCAGCATTGATGAAGAACATCTGAATCATTATTTCAGACATTTTTATGAAGTGACCATTGCGCCCTATTGGGCACCTGAACGTCGCCATGTTGATGAAGGATACAAAAATCTGCCATTCCCATTTCATGAAATTGCTGTACAACCGCCGGTATTACAAGTCGAGTGGAACTTTTACCAACTGATAGGCTATATGAGTACCTGGTCAGCCGTAAAAGCAGCCACCCAGGCACTCGGACATAATCCGCTGAATGTACTGGCAGATGCCTTATTGCCAGAATGGGAAGATCCAGAATTGCCCCGGGTGGTGAGTTGGCCGCTATCGCTACGAGTGGGAAGGATAAATCCAGATAAAGGAATGGATAATTAAATAAAAAGCCCAGTCTTAACTGGGCTTTAAAAATATAAAGTAGAGGTAAATCAATTTATTTGTTTAACAGCATTTCCAGCACAAATTTGGAACCGATAAAACCGAGCGCCAGCAGGCCAAACCCAAGCAGGGTAAAACGAACTGCTTTCTGACCACGCCAGCCAAATTTCCAGTGTCCAATCAATAATGCGCCATAAACCAGCCAGGACACAATACTAAAGGCAGTCTTATGGGCCAGATGCTGGGCGAAGAAATTATCAATGGTAAAGAAGCCAAAACCCAATGCCAGTGTCAGTAAAATGAAACCGGTCATCAGCATATCGAACAACAAAGATTCCATATCCTGATAGGAGGGCAACAGATTCACCCAAACCCGACGTTTCTGTTTTTTCTTCAGTTCACGATCCTGAAACCGCAAAATGACGGCCTGAATCGTCGCCATCAATAACACAGCATAAGCGGATAGGGACAAGATAATATGAATATCCAGGCCTAGAGAATTCTGTGCAATGACTTTCGCTGGCTGGGTGAAACTGAAACCGAGAATTAGGCCGGTTGCAGCGACGGGGATACCAATCAGGTTTAGCGCAATAATCGGCCGATAGGTACTGTAAATGATACTTAGCAGCAGCATTAGCCCTGACGTAAAGGAAAGTAAGGCAAATACATCATAATTCATCCCCATCGGGGTATACATGTCACCTGATAAAACCAAAGCATGCAGTACCAGTCCAACTAAAGCTGTTAAGCCGACAAACCATTGATTTGGAGTACGTTTAGTCATTAAATGAATGAACAGATACCAAAAAGAGGAGGTATAAGCGATTAATGCTAAGATCGTGTAAACCAAGGGTAGGCTAAGCATGTCAAACCTTTTTAAGGGTGATGAATATTCATTTATATAAATTCAGTGCGAACTACAGTATCCTATAGCATTCTATGCATAAATTTTCTATTTTAAGAAACAATTTTTTGCTACTGGCTATTTTAAGCGGATTTTGCAATGTTTGATACCTTAACAGAACGACTCACGCAGAGTTTAAGAAATGTTACTGGCTCAGGGCAGCTAACCGAAGACAATATTAAAGATACGTTACGTGAAGTACGTATGGCACTTCTTGAAGCCGACGTTGCGTTACCTGTAACTCGTGAATTTATCGCGAAAGTTAAGGAAGAAGCATTAGGCCAGGAAGTGATGACTCAGTTATCACCAGGGCAAGCCTTCGTCAAAATCGTCTATGACGAATTGACCAAAATGATGGGCGAGGCTAATGAAAGCCTTGACCTTGCAGCAAAACCACCGGTGGTGGTACTGCTTGCCGGTTTGCAGGGTGCGGGTAAAACCACGACTGCAGCCAAACTTGCGCGCTTCCTGCAAGAGCGTCAAAAGAAAAAAGTAGCTATGGTGTCTGCCGACGTTTATCGTCCGGCTGCGATCAAGCAGTTACAGACAGTGGCTGGCGAAGTTGGCGCGATTTTCCTTGAATCAAGTGCTACTGAAAAGCCGATCAGCATCGTTAATCGTGCAATTGAACAGGCAAAAATCCAGTTTGCCGATGTACTGATTGTCGATACAGCAGGTCGTCTGCATATCGATGACGACATGATGGAAGAGATTAAAGAGCTGCATGCAGCGATTAATCCGACTGAAACCCTGTTCGTGGTCGATGCCATGACCGGTCAGGATGCGGCAAATACAGCCAAAGCATTTAACGATGCACTTCCTTTGACGGGTGTGATCCTGACTAAAACTGATGGTGATGCGCGTGGTGGTGCAGCACTGTCTGTTCGTGCGATTACTGGCAAGCCAATCAAGTTCCTCGGTATGGGCGAAAAACTGGATGCCCTTGAGCCATTCCATCCGGAACGTGTGGCACAGCGTATTCTGGGCATGGGTGACGTACTTTCTTTAGTCGAAGAAGTTGAACGCAAAATCGACAAAGAAAAAGCCGAAAAAATGGCGAAGAAATTGCAGAAAGGCGGTAGCTTCAACTTTGAAGATATGCTGATGCAATTCGAGCAGATGAACAAGATGGGCGGCATGATGGGCTTCCTGGACAAACTTCCAGGCATGAGCAATTCTGGTATTCAAGATGCGATTGCGCAGGCGAATCCTGAAAAGCAAGTGAAGAAAATGGAAGCGATTATCCAGTCGATGACCATCAAGGAACGTCGTAACCCTGACCTGATGAATCCAAGCCGTAAAAAGCGTATTGCAGCAGGTTGTGGTATGGAAGTCTCAGAAGTCAACAAGCTGATCAAACAGCATGCGCAAATGGCGAAGATGATGAAGAAATTTGCCAATCCGTCGGGTATGGCAAAAATGATGAAATCACTGAGCGGTCTGCAAAAACAGTTTGGTGGCGGCGGTGGCATGGGTCCACTGTTCGGCGGGAACGACAAAAAATAACTGTTTTAAATAAAAAAGGCGCATATAGCGCCTTTTTTATTGTCTGTATTTTCTTTTATATCCAGTTTAAACAAAACAACATTTGCTTACCCAAATTTCCAGAAAAATCAGGCAGACTCGAAAACATTCGAAATAAAATAATATAGAAGGATGTATCTAATGACTCAAGTGATTGTGGTGCATGGCTATACCGCAAGTCCTGAAGAAAACTGGTTTCCATGGATTCAGGAAAAAGCCCAGCAGGAACATGTCAGCTTGAAAGTACTCAGACTTGACCCGTCAACTACGCCAAAACTGGAGGTCTGGGAACAGCAAATGCGTGAACAGATTGACGGGATTGACGAAAACAGTATTTTTATTGCGCATAGTCTGGGATGTCTGGCTGCATTACATTATTTAAGTCGCGAATTAAAAAATCAGAGAATCAAACAACTGGTATTAGTGGCCGGTTTCAATGGCCGACTGGGACGTCTGGAAGAAGTTAATCCGTTCATTGACGCTGCTGAAGTAGATTTTGATTTACTGAAACGTCAGATTGATGAACGTGTAGTGATTTATTCGGAAGGTGATGATCGGGTTCAGCCTGACTTTAGTCTGGAGCAAGCGGAAAGTCTGGATGCAATTGTAGTCTGTGCCGAGCATCAAGGACATTTTATTAATTCGCAAGGCTGTACTGAACTGCCGGAAGTCTGGCGAGTGATTCAGCCTTATCTGATTCAATCTTCCACTGAATAGGGAGGATGATGAACAGATCGGTTCAATGATGACAGGATGAAATTAAATAAGGAATATTGAATTTCATCCGCTAATAATTAAAAACTTAACTTTTGTCGGAGCATTTTGCTCTCAATATAATAAGTACAATGCTATGAAAAATATAACGAAGAAAGTCTATATCGTGCCTGACTATCAGGCAACCTCAAATGACCATTGGTATCCATGGTTAAGCCGGCAGATCAAAGACGCGGGGTTCGAGGCCAAACGGATCATGCTGGCCAATCCTTTTCAACCCGATCTGGAAGAATGGCAGCACAACCTGAAACTACAGATTCCGTACCTGGATGAGCATAGTTTCATTGTTGCGCATGGCTTGGGTGGCTTAAGTGCTCTAAAGTTTCTCGAAGAACACTATAACCGTACACAATTGAAAATTGGCGGGCTCATGTTAGTCGCAGCTTTTGATACACCACTGGTGGCCTGGTCGGAACTAAACAAAATGGTGCAGGCAGTAAAGTTAGATCTGAACAATTTATCACATGGCGCCAAACGTTTTGTAATGCTGCTTTCCAGCAATAATCCTTATGTGCCTGCACCGATTTCGTTGCGTTTGGGCCATAGCCTGAATGCACAGATTTTTGAAATCAAAAATGCAGGGCATTTTAACAAGCTGGATGGCTATGCAGATTTTTCAAAGTTGCTCGAGCTGCTTAAACTGTGTCTGGCAAATGATCTGCAAAATGCTGCAGGCCTTTAAGCAATAAATCGGGTTCAATAATAGGCTGAAACCGTTCGAGATGCTGGGCAAAGAGTGCAGCATCTCCACCGGTCAGGATCAGCTGTGCCGGAAAATCTTGCAGTACTTTTTCAATGGTACTGAGCAGACCGAATAAAATGCCATGATGTACGGCATCAATGGTATTGCGCCCAGGACTGAGTTCCTCGAAAGCTGCATCCGGGATTTTAATGCCTTTGGTATTCTGGATCAGGGAATCGCGTTGTAAATACAGATTCGGCAGGATATAACCGCCGAGATGTTTCTGACCTTGGGCTAGATCAATGGTCAGGGCAGTCCCGCAGCTGATGACACAGTAATTTTGCTCGGTCGACTTGGCAACGGCCAGCACCTGCAACCAGCGGTCAATCCCAAGCTGGGAAGGATCATCATAGCCACAGATCAAACCGGCATAGCGTGCCTGTACCTTGGCAAAAACTACAGGAATGTTCAGGCAGGTCAGAATCGATTGAATTCGGGTATTATTTGCTTTGTCCAGCACGGAAGAAATCCCGACCTGATGCAAGCCTAAACTCTTAAAGTGCTGAATCAAGCCAAGAAGTAAGTCGGCAGGGGATTGCAAATGCATTTCCGCGGCATGTTCAATGATCTGGTTCTGCTCCGTAATCCAGTACTTGAGCCGTGTATTGCCGATATCCAACCATAGTTTTTTCATTGAATGATGCCTGTTCAGCCACCGTTTTTAAGACGGAGTTGCCCCTGATAAAATGTCTGCGTACCTGCATTCGTTTCGATAATGACCGCACCATCGTCTTGAATGCCGAGGAAAGTTCCGGAATATTGGCCTTGAATATCGGTAAATTCAACTGTTTGCTGGAAAAATGCAGCATATTGGTTAAACCGTGCCGGCAGATTCTGACTGCCATAATTAAACCATTCCCCCGCTTGCTGAATAGCCAGATACAACTCGGCAATCAGATCTACACGTGAAGTATGTGGTAGTCCCAATTCAGTCAGAGAGGTGACCTGCTGGTCTGGAATGCTTTCCATGAGTGGGCTGATATTGATCCCGACACCAACCACCACCTGTTGAGTCGAAATCGGTTCAATCAGAATGCCACCCCATTTCCCCTGCAGGCTGTACAGGTCATTGGGCCATTTCACCTGCAAGTCCAGTCCTTTTAGGCTTGGCATTTGCAGGATATTTAATGCAATTTCCAGTGCCAGGCGACCATCGATTACTTTTTGTGTATGCAGCAATGTGCTTAAATAGATGTTCCCCTCAGGAGAAATCCACTGACGTTGACGCTGTCCACGTCCCTGGGTTTGCACGCGGCTACACACTAGTACCTGTTGTACCCCTTTGGTTGCCAGTTCCCGGACATCGTCATTGGTCGATGTGGTGATCGGCTTGATCAGCAACACTTCAGGGAGTTGGCCTGCTTGACTTAAACGTTGCTGCAGTTCGCGAGTTTCTACATCCATTTGAATCTAAACGTGGTAAATGTCGTTATGGAGTTAATCATATATTTATTGATTGGTGCAATTGCAGGATTTGCCGCAGGCCTGTTTGGCGTGGGTGGTGGTCTGATTATCGTGCCAATTCTGTACATTGTTTTTACCCAGCTCCAGTACGATCCAAGCGTGATTATGCATATGGCAGTCGGAACTTCTCTGGCCACAATTATTGTGACCTCAATCAGTTCGGTGATGGCACATCATCAGAGAGGGGCAGTGTTATGGGATGTGGTACGTAATCTGGCACCCGGCCTGGTCATTGGCTCATTCTTAGGAGCTGGAATTGCAGATTATTTATCGGGTCAGGGTCTGCAATTGCTGATTGGCTTCTTTGCAGTCTGGATTGCCTTCAGAATGTTTAGAGGTGCGCATTATCAGGTTGATCCGAACCAGAAATTGCCTTCAGCCGCATTACAGCTGGCAGCGGGTGGCGGCATTGGCGTGGCATCGGCCATATTCGGGATTGGTGGCGGCAGTTTGACTGTGCCTTTCCTGAATCGTTGTGGTGTCGTCATCCAGAAAGCAGTAGCCACTTCTGCTGCCTGCGGTTTGCCGATCGCAGTGGCTGGTGCCTTAGGTTTCATCTGGTTTGGTCAGAAAGCTGAAGTCGAAGTACCAAATACGATTGGTTATATTCATATTTATGCGTTTATTGGTATTAGTGTGATGAGTGTTATCACTGCAAAATTTGGTGCAAAAGTGGCGCATTTATTATCACCAGTTCTATTAAAAAAATGTTTTGCGGCCTTATTGACTACAGTTGGTCTGTATTTTATCTATCAAGGCTTTACTGCCTGAACTACTCATTTTTTATCAGCTAAATTTTTTGAGGAGAATAGGTCACTATTCTCCTTTTTCTTTGACTGGGTTGGCTGTATAGACACAAGATTGTCTGACAATGTCAAAGTATTTTCTGCAAAAAAGCCGTTTAATAACTGAAAAGTCATCCAGAATGACTGTATTTGCATCAATAAAAATAAGACAGGAACAGTATGCAACAACAAGAAGCACACAGTTTGTCTGAACAGATTGCCAAGCATATCAGTGAACAGATTATCCGGGGTGAACTGGTTGAAGGCGAACGCATCCAGGAACTCAGAATTGCATCGGAACTTGACGTCAGTCGGGGATCAGTCCGTGAAGCCTTGCTCTTGCTTGAACGTACCCAGCTGATTGAAATCTTCCCGCGTCGTGGCGCCATTGTTTCGGAAATGTCGGCCATGCAGGTTCGTGCCCTGTTTGACCTGACCTCTTTATTGCTGGGGCAGATGGTACATCGCATGGCAGAGACCTGGCGCAGTCATGAGGCAGAGCGCATTCAGCTATTATTAGAACAATTAGAAGCCGAAACCCGCCAAGGCCATATCGAAAAGTTTTATGATTTGATCTTTCAGGGAATGGCCCAGCAACAGGAGATGGTCGGTAATCTTTACCTGATGCGCTACTATCAGGAACTGCTGCCATCTTTACGCCGTAGCTATTTTCTGACCCTGAATATTTCAAGACGTGAGCTACAGGAATCTTTTGAATTATTTAAACTGGTGACGGAGGCGATTTTAATTCGTAAATCCCATCAGGCGACGTTATTTATGGAAGATTTTTGTCGACACTTGCGCAACCTTGTGTTGGAATCTCTGACACGGATGAAACAAATTGAACTCGCGTGGGCCAGACGCTCACGACGTTAAATCAGGACACTATGCGTTTAAGCAGTTTAAAACTTTCAGGCTTCAAATCTTTTGCTGACAGTACCACCTTACACTTCAAGGATAACCGGACTGCAGTGGTGGGACCCAATGGTTGTGGTAAATCAAATGTGATTGATGCCATACGCTGGGTGATGGGTGAGTCCAGTGCGCGCCAACTACGTGGTGGCAGCATGCAGGATGTGATTTTTACCGGAACAGCCAAGCGCAAACCGGTGGGCATCGCCAGTGTAGAACTGCGTTTTGATAATACTTATGGCAAGCTGGGCGGTGCGTATAATGCCTATAATGAGCTGGCAGTGCGTCGTCAGGTCAACCGTGATGGCAAGTCTGAATATTTCCTGAATGGCACTAAATGCCGACGTCGTGATATTACCGATATTTTCTTGGGAACCGGTCTGGGGCCGCGTTCTTATGCAATTATTGAACAGGGCATGATTAACCGTCTGGTAGATGCCAAGCCGGAAGAAATGCGGGTTTTTATTGAAGAAGCTGCCGGGGTTTCCCGTTATCAGGCACGTCGCCGCGAGACCATGCTGCATCTGGATCACACGACGCAGAACCTGTCGCGTCTGGAAGATATTGCCTCTGAACTCAAGTCTCAGCTTAAAACCTTGAAACGCCAGTCAGAAACTGCCATTCAATATAAGGAACTGGAAGGCCAGATCCGTACCATCAAGATTGAAATCCTGTCGTTCCAGTGTGAGCAGAGCCAGCGTCTGCAAGAAGAATATACTGTGCAGATGAATACGCTGGGCGAGAATTTTAAGCTGGTACGTTCTGAATTGACTACTGTTGAGCATGATCTGGGAGCGACCAGTGAACTGTTCCAGCGCTTGATTCAACAGTCCACACCGCTACAAACTGAATGGCAACAGGCTGAGAAAAAGCTCAGCGAACTGGAAATGACCCTGCAGCAAAAGCAGTCCTTATTGCAGCAGAACTCAAGCAGTCTGGTGAAGCTGGAAGAACAAAAAGCACAAACCAAAGAACGTTTACAGCTGATTGAATTGCAACTGGACACCCTGCATCAACAACTCGAAGATCAGACTGCACAATTGCAGCAGCAGGAAGGTCAAAGTCAGGAACAAAACCAGGGTCTGACTGATCTGAAATCCCAGCAAGGCACAATTGCTGCCCAGTTTGCTCAAATTAAAACCCAGGTTGAGCAACAGCAACAACGTAAACAGCAAATGCTGGCGCAAAGTGAACAGCTGGCTAAAAATATTGTCCGGATTGAACAGCAAAAAGAAACCTTGCAACAGCAGGCAGCACAAATTCAGCAGCAGGCGCAGCAAGATGAGCTGGAACAGTATCAGACTGATAGAGCTGAAACTGAACAGCAAATCACTGGCTTTGAGACTCAGCTCAAAACACTGAAAACTGAGCTTGAGCAGCTACAGGCAGAACAGGCAAGCCAGCAGCAATTGCTCATGCAGCTGAAATCAGAAATTCAGGTGCTGCAATCAGAACGCAAAAACCTGAGCCAGTTACTGACCAAAGCCAATCCAAACGCCAAAGCGGATGCGGTGCAGTTAATGCAGGTGCTGAAGCTGAATCCACAGGCCAAAGCTCATGCCAGCCTGATTGAAAAGTTCCTGGCGAAATGGCTTTCTGCACAAGTACTAGAAGAAACTGAGCATTTTTTGGAAAATAGTGCACGCCAGCTCAAAGCTCAGACGACACAGGATAATATTCAGCTTGATGGGCTCCCTTGTTTAGCAGACTGGATTGAAGCGCCTCAATATTCGCTCTGGCAACAGGTGGCCGTAGCTGAGAACTTTAAACAGGCACTTGGTTTACAAACTCAGCTGAGAACAGGCCAGTCGATCTTAAGTCTGGATGGCTATCATGTCGGCCCCGACTGGATGATTGCATTGGACTATGATGAAGCCAGTCAGGCGGGACAAGGGGCATTGAGTCATCGTATTCGTCTGGATGAAATCGAGCAGCAACTGATTCAGCTTGAACCAAAATTCGCAGATCTAGAGCAACAGCTTCCTGAGTTAAATGCTCAAGTGAAAGCTTTACAGAGCCAGATTCAGAGCATCAATGAGCAGCAGAAGCAGGCACAAAAGCAGTTACAACAGCTTGATCTGAATATTGCTAAAGTCCAGAGTGCGACACAGGCCTTTGCAGTACAGAAACAGCAATTGCAGAACCAGTTACAGCAACTGGACGAGCAACTGGAAGAAGATGCGATGCAGAAAGATGATCTGGAAATTGATCTGCATGCACTGAATCTGAAACTGGAACAGGCACTGCCCAATTACAAGACCTTGCAATTTCAGTTGGAAGAACTCAATGCTCAACTTGAAGACTCACAGCTAGTCACTCAGCAGGCGCAGCAGGAATTAGAAGTACTGCGCCGTCAAACAGTACAAAGCCAGCAGCAGGCTGAACTGCTAGAAAAAGACCAGCTGTTTTTAAAAGAACAATATCAGCAGATTATTGCGCAAATAGAACAGGCTAAAAAGTTTGTTGATCCGGTACAGCTGGAATTGCCTGCTTTACAGAGCCAGTTTAATGAACAGGCGCTGATTACAGAAAAACTGCAAAAGACCTGGGCAGACTGGCAGATCGAGTTGAATCAGATCCAAAGCAAGCAGCAGCACCTGACTGAGCAGCGCCACACTTTCCAGCAGCAAGATGAACAATTGCGTACTGAACTCGAAGCCAAACGTCTGGCTTGGCAAGCTGCCAAATCTGATTTACAGCATTATTCAGAACAACTGAAAGAATTGAATAGTGAAGTAATTTCAGGGCTGAATATTGATGTAAAAGTACATCAGGCCAAACTGGAAAAAGCACAGGCTCAATTCGATAAACTGGGTGCAGTGAATCTGGCAGCTTCTGAAGAGTATGAAGAAGTTTCGAAACGCTATGATGAACTCAACCATCAGATTCAGGACCTGGAAAATACCGTTGAACAGCTGCAGGCAGCAATGAAAAGTATTGATCAGGAAACCCGCAAGCTGTTTATGAATACCTTCGATCAGGTCAATGCCGAGCTACAAAACCTGTTTCCGAAAGTATTTGAGGGCGGTGAAGCGAGTTTAAGTCTTGAAGATGGATGGCAATCGGGTGTAAAACTGATGGCTCGCCCACCGGGCAAGCGCAACAGCTCACTGGCATTGCTTTCTGGTGGTGAAAAGGCTTTAACCGCATTAGCACTGGTCTTTGCAATTTTCCGCCTAAATCCGGCACCATTCTGTGTATTGGACGAAGTGGATGCACCGCTGGACGATGCCAATGTGGGACGTTTTTGTAATTTAGTCAAAGAGCTTTCTGAACAAGTGCAATTTATTTATATTACCCATAACAAACTTGCAATGATGATGGCGACTGATCTTTTAGGTGTAACCATGCCTGAACCGGGAACCTCAAAATTAGTGACAGTAAATTTGGAACAGGCAAAAGAATACGGCTTAGCTGCGGAGGTATAACATGGAAATCACCACAATTATCGGGATTGTTATTGCAATTGTGATTATGCTATTCGGCATAAGACTGATCTTGAAAAAACCTGCGGAGGCTGTACCGTCACTGGATGCGGATCTGCATATTGATCCTGACAGTCAGACTCCGGTTATTCCAAGGCATGTACGATCTCAACTGTCTAAAACAGAAAGTCCGGCAGCTACACGTGTTGAACCGAGCCTGAATGAAGAAGCAGTAGACAACATTGCACCTGTGGCAGAACAAAAAGAAGCAGCCAAAGTAGAGCCAACTTTGACTGAAACCGTCCAGCCCGAAACCAAAGCAGCAAGTCCGCTCGATACACAGGTGGTTGCAGAGGAAGCAGCCAAAACAGAAGAAAACACTACGTCAGCTGAACAAGAAAGCAAGCCTGAAACAGTAGAAGTAGCAGAAACAGCAAAAGAGCCTAAAGCCGCCGAATTTAGCCTGAATAGCAATATTGAGAAAGCTGAAATTTCTGACTTCAATGATGAAAGCAGTATTCTGGATGCACATCTACATGAGCAAAAAATTGTGGATGAAGAATGTTCGCTGGCTAATGCTGAAACGATTATTTCATTGCATGTTTATCCCCAAGGCCGTGCACTGTCAGGTGAAAAAACCTTAAAAGTTTTACTGAAATATGGCCTGCGTTATGGTGAGTTGGCATGTTTCCATCGTTATAGTGAAGATGGCTCGAAACTACTATTTTCGGTATTACGTATGGCAGATACCGGTATGGAAGGTTTTGACCTAGAAACCCTGTCGACTGAAGAAGTGAAAGGTCTGGCATTCTTCCTGGCTTTACCGCATAGCGATGTACAGAATGCTTTCGATACCATGGACAGCATTTCACGTCTGATTGCGCGTGAAGTGGATGGTCTGGTTTATGATCAGAACCAGCAGGAAATGACCCCGCAATTACGTGAATTCTGGCGTCATCAGGCGATTGATTATCGTGCTGGACAGACTGCAGAAGTTTAATATTCCAATATTGAATCTGCAGAATCCGATTTTTATAATAGCGAAAAGCTGAATATTGTATAGGGCGGATTTTCCGCCCTTTTTTATGGTGAAATTATGACCCAAGATGCCACTGTCATTGCGCAAATGCGTCAATTGATTCAACTGCTTGCCAAGCATAATCATGCTTATTATGTGATGGATCAACCTACGATTGAAGACAGTGAATATGATCAGCTCTTTCATCAGCTCAAAGCTTTAGAAGAACAATATCCACATTTACAACAGCCAGACACACCGACAGTTAAAGTAGGCGGTCAGGCACTTTCCAAATTTCTGACCGTAACGCATGCGGTGCCAATGCTGTCTTTAGGCAACGTGTTTAATCAGGATGATCTGTTTGCTTTCGCACGCCGTATTGAAGAGCGTTTACCCAATCAAAAGATTGAATACGATGTTGAGCTGAAATTTGACGGTCTGGCAATTTCCCTCTGGTATGAACATGGCGTACTGGTTCGTGGTGTTACCCGTGGTGATGGGGAAACTGGCGAAGATATTACCCAGAATGTCAAAACCATCCGTAACCTGCCGAAATTTCTGTCTCCAGTGAATGGCGTGATTCCAGAATTACTGGAAGTGCGAGGCGAAGTGCTGATGCCGAAATCTGGCTTTGAACGCCTGAATGCAGCCAATGCTGCGAAAGGTGAAAAAACCTTTGCCAATCCACGTAACGCCGCGGCTGGCAGTTTACGCCAGCTTGATCCGAATATTGCAGCTTCTCGACCTTTGGCTTTCTATGCTTATGGAATTGCCCAGTGTGTACCGCATCATGGTCAAACCACGATGTCAGCCAGTCTGGAATGGCTACAGCAGTTTGGCTTTGCTGTGGGTGAGCGGCATTTTATCTGCAGTAGCATCCAGGAAGTGCAAAAAGTTTACGAGCAGATCATTGAAGAACGTTCAAAGCTTAGTGTCGAAATCGATGGTATGGTCATTAAGGTCAATGACCTTAAACAGCAACAAAAACTGGGTTTCTTGAGCCGTGAACCACGTTGGGCAACTGCTTATAAATTCCCGGCAGTGGCTGCATTGACCACTGTTGAAAATATTGACTGGCAAGTGGGCCGTACCGGGACTCTAACGCCTGTAGCACGGTTGAATCCGGTTGCAGTGGGTGGTGTAACCGTTTCCAATGTAACGCTGCATAATATTGGTGAAATTCACCGTCTGGATGTAAGAATTGGGGATACCGTCAGTGTCTATCGTAGTGGTGACGTGATTCCTAAGGTTGAAAAAGTCTGGCCAGAATTTCGTCCTGTTGACGCAGTCGAAGTGCATTTACCTGAGAACTGTCCAGTGTGTGATTCACCCGTGGTGATGCCGGAAGGTGAAGCACTGGCACGTTGTTCAGGTGAACTGTATTGTGCGGCGCAGCGCATCGAAACTATTCGTCACTTTGTTTCGCGTAAGGCCATGGATATCGAAGGTCTGGGCGATCGCTGGGTAGAGTCACTGTTACATCTCAATCTTTTAAAAGATGTCTCGGATATTTATCACTTGCATGAGCATCGTGAGCAATTACTGCAAATCGAAAAAATGGGTGAAAAGTCCGTTCAGAATCTCATTGATTCGATTGAGAACAGCAAGAAAACTACATTGGCAGCGTTTATTTATGCACTCGGGATTCGTGGCGTAGGTGAAACGACAGCACGTATGCTGGCCAATACTTTCCAGACTCTCGACGCTTTGCGTAGTGCTGATGTAGACGCTTTAAAGAAAACACCGGATGTTGGTGATATTACAGCAGAGTGGATTGTTGATTTCTTCCAGGCACCGCATAATCTGGAAGTATTGGATCGCTTGTTGGCTGCCGGTATTCATTGGGATGCGCCAATTGCACCAACGCGCCAACCACTGAATGGCGAAAGCTGGGTAGTGACTGGAACTTTAAGCTCTATGGGACGTGATGAAGCGACGCAATTACTGCAAGCCTTAGGTGCACGGGTCAGTGGCAGTGTCTCTAGCAAGACCAAATGCGTGGTGGCGGGTGAAAAAGCCGGTTCTAAGCTCGATAAAGCAGAAAAACTCGGTGTGCCCGTGATCAATGAAGTGCAATTTATTGCTTTGATGAAGGAGCATGGGCAAATCGAAGAATAATTAGCTCTAAACAATGACTCAAATAAAAAAGACACCCAGGATGATGAATCTTAAGGTGTCTTTTTTATTGCTAGTTCAAAACTATAGGTGAATGAGAGGGGAGGATAGACAAATACAAGGACGGGTTCGGTAATGTAAGTTGAATTCACGTACAATAGATTCATTTGCAGGTATAGATCCTGCCTGATTGATTCTATTCTCCCGTTGATGATTGGCATACACATGGCGCAAGCAAAGAAATCTTTTCCGCAACAAAAATCGCAATTACATGCACGAAATCTGCATCGCAGTCGTTATGATTTTCCTCAGCTGATCAAGACTTGTCCGGAACTTGCGCCTTTTGTCAGCCCGAATCAATATAACGATCTTTCAGTCAACTTTTCTGATCCACTGGCTGTGAAAATGCTCAATAAAGCATTGCTCAAGCATTTTTACGGCATTCAATATTGGGATATTCCTCAAGATTATCTTTGCCCACCGATTCCGGGTAGAGCCGACTATATTCACTATTTGGCTGACCTGTTAAGTCTCAATAATAACGGTCAGATTCCAACAGGACACGCCGTTCACGTATTAGATATTGGGGTAGGGGCGAACTGTATTTATCCGATCATTGGGCATCGTAGTTATGGTTGGAAATTTGTCGGCTCAGACATTCATTCGGCATCGGTTAAAAGCGCTCAATTTATCGTGGAGGCAAATCCGAATCTCAGGAAGGGGATTCAGATTCGATTGCAGAAGACACCGAGCAATATCTTCAAAGGTGTGATTAAACCTTCAGATCGTTTTGATTTGACCCTGTGTAACCCACCATTTCATGCTTCGCAAGATGAGGCAAATGCCACAGCAACGCAAAAATTACGCAAACTTGGCAAACCGGTTGATCGCTCTAAGGTGGTGTTAAACTTTGGCGGACAAAAGAACGAGCTGTGGTGTGACGGTGGAGAAGAACGCTTTGTTTGCCAGATGGTACAAGAGAGCACACAGTTTGCTGAGCAATGTCTTTGGTTTAGTACACTGGTTTCTAAGAAAACCACATTGCCTATGCTGTTAAATACCTTGCGTAAGTGCGGTGCAGTGGATGTAAAAACTATTAAAATGACGCAGGGGCAAAAAGAGAGTCGTTTTGTGGCTTGGACTTTTCTAGATACAAAGCAACAGCAAGCGTGGAAAAATGCGCGTTGGACTTCTGCTTAGCTTGTTTTTAGGCAGGAATAGTGAGCTTGTGGGCGCATAAGTCGGTGTAGTAGCTCAAATTTAATCTGACAGACACCATAAAAAATCGGTCACTGTCAGATCAGGTTTGAGCTCGTACAATTAAGGAATATATTTCTTCACCACACCATCATCCAGCAATTGCTGGAAATGTTCGACCAAGCTTTCTTTTACTGGACGATATTCCAGACCGAGTTCATCCTTACTTTTTTGGGCATTAAAGAAAATTGGATAACCCATATTGAGTTCAACAAATTTACGGCTAAAGCCGGCCAGAGGACCAAAAATCTTGAAAGCCGTTTTTGGCAACTGGTTGCGTGGAAACGGGAATTTAGGACCAAACGCTTCACGCAGGATTTTACCCATTTCTAGCAGGCTCAAAGTCTCACTACAGATAATATAACGGCCATGCGCTTCCGGATTAAATGCAGCACGGATATGGGCTTCCGCAACATCTTGAACATCCACCACACCATTCCACATTGGTGGAACACCCAGCAAGGTCATGCCATTGGCAAACTGTTGCAGAACTTCCACACTGCCTGATTGAGTATTAGGCGTTAAGGATTCCCCAAAGACCAGTGCCGGATTGATACAGATCAGGTCCCAGCGATCCTGTGCTTCCGCCATTTCCCAAGCTTTGCGTTCTGCCATGACTTTGGAATATGGATAAGGCTGATGGGTTTCTGAACTGGTGGTATTCCAGTGAGATTCATCAAAACTGGTATGCTCGGTTTGCAAAATATCAATCGCATCGCCATACGTTGAGGCAATACTTGAGGTGACAATCACACGTTTGACAGATTCAGTTTTATTGACGCTATTCAGCACATTTTGCGTACCCAGAATTGCCGGTTCAATAATGTCTTTGAGCGCATCTTTATAATTGGTGACCACAAAAGGCGAGGCCATATGAAAGACAATTTCACACCCTTCCATGGCCGCATCAAAAGAACCGGGCTTGAGCAGGTTAGCTTCAAACAACTTTAAGGTCCCCGGGCTGCTGTTTGCAATTTGTTCAAGGTGCGTATAACTCTGGGTTTTATTCAGATCGCGTACAGTGGCATGTACGGTATAACCTTGTTTTAAAAGTTTCTGGATCACCCAACTGGCGATATAGCCAGATGCACCAGTCACCAGAACGGGTGCTGTACTGTGTTGTAATGTCATATTTTAACCATTGTTGTTTTAACTTCGCATCATCGTCACAATTATGCACGAACCAGACCAAACTAGTGAGTCCAAGACAAAAATAAGTAACAAGATAAGTGCTTATTAATATTTACAAAAATAAACGTTTGAATATTCCAGCCTGTTCATCTGAATAAAGCGAGTACAAAAAATGCAACACCTTGTTTTATAAATGGGATTTGTCCGAACAGAGAGCGTAAATGCAAGTGCTTCTCATTTTAATTATATAAAAATCAGATATTTACCATAATTTTGCTTTTGCAAATCAAAAATCTTTTCTCCATAATAGGATGATAAAAGCAGGGAGTAATTCAAATGCGCGGTAATCCAGAAGTCGTAGATTATTTAAATATGCTGATCGGTGGCGAACTGGCTGCTCGTGATCAATACCTGATTCACTCTCGTATGTATGAAGATTGGGGTCTGACTAAAATCTTTGAACGCATCGACCATGAAATGCAGGAAGAAGCACAGCATGCAGATGCCCTGATCCGTCGTGTCCTTTTTCTTGAAGGTACGCCAAATATGCAGCGTGATGACATCGAAGTTGGTGAAGATGTGGTGACCTGCCTGAAAGCTGACCTGAAGCTTGAGTATCATGTCCGTGAAAAGCTGGCTCAAGGGGTCAAACTTTGTGAAGAGAAGGGCGATTATGTGACCCGTGACATGCTGCGCCAGCAAATGTCGGATACGGAAGAAGATCATACTTACTGGTTAGAAAAACAGTTACGTTTGATCGAGCTGATTGGTCTGCAAAACTATATCCAGTCACAAATGTAAGATATTGAATAATAAAAAAACCCAGCAGATGCTGGGTTTTTTGATTCTATAGACTTAAGAATTGTTGTTACTGACAATTCCGATTTTTTTCACTTCCAGACGCTGAGCCGCAGCCATCACCATCGCGATATGCTTGTATTCAGTTGCACGATCAGCCTTGATTTTAATCTGATCCTGATTGGCTTTTTGCGCCACGGTCTTGAATAAGGCTTCCAGCGCTTGAGCATTGGCCACCGGCTGATCATTCCAGAAGATCTGGCCTTGAGCATCGAGACGCAAATTCACAATCTCTGGCGGTTTTTCCTCAGTTGGTGGTGGTGTGCCATTTGGCAGGTTGATATTAATCGAATTATTCGGCAATGGAATAGTGATAATAAACATAATCAGCAAGACCAGCATGACATCAATCAATGGTGTCATGTTGACGTCCAGCATTACATCATCATCCTGATTTGAGCCAACATTCATTCCCATAACTGGATTCTCCCTCAATCTTAAGGTGAAGCGGGCGGGGTCGTGACAAATGCAATCTTGCCAATACCTGCTTGCTGGGTAGTATTGATGACCTGATCAATCGCTTCAAAAGCTGTTCTTTGATCACCGCGAATATGCACCTCAGGCTGAGGACGTTTCTGGGCTTCTGCCTGTAAACGGGTCAGTAAAATTGCCTTGTCCGGAATATAGGATTCATTCCAGAAAATATCGCCATTTTTATTGACTGCCAGCTGGATATTTTCCGGCTTGGTTTCATACGGGACATTACGTTCTTCAGGCAGATCGACCGGTACGGTATGAATTGCAACCGGTACTGTAATCAGAAAGATAATCAGCAGTACCAGCATCACATCAACCAGAGGCGTGGTATTAATGGTACCAATGACCTCATCATCGCTGTCGTTTGAATTGACCATCATTCCCATGGTTGACCCCCATTTTTATTTTGTGTCGCGGTGAACAGGATTGTTTGAGCTGATTTCGCCGCTCAGTAGTACAGCATGCAGATCAGAACCGAAGGTACGAACTTCTTCCATTACAGCTTTATTACGGCGAGTTAACCAGTTGTAACCAAGTACTGCCGGAACTGCCACAGCCAGACCGATTGCAGTCATGATCAGTGCTTCACCGACCGGACCAGCAACTTTATCGATTGATGCCTGTCCTGAAATACCAATTGCAGTCAGTGCATGGTAAATACCCCAAACGGTACCAAACAGACCTACGAAAGGTGCTGTAGAACCGACTGTAGCAAGGAAGGCCAGACCGCCACTCAGATGGCTTTGAATCTTGTCGACTGCGCGTGAAATAGAAATCGTAACCCAAGTATTAAAGTCGATACGCTCAAGTAAAGTACCGCCATGGTTTTTGGTTGACTTGATGCCTTTTTCAGCGATAAAACGATATACGCTGGCTTCATCCAGATTTTGCGCTGCATTGTCCAATGAAGAAGATTCCCAGAACTGATGCTCTGCTTCTTTGGCTTGTTTGCGAATCTTGCCTTGTTGCAAGCACTTGGTGATCATGATGTACCAGGTACCGATCGACATGATCACCAGAATGAACAGGGTCACTTTAGACACCATGTCGCCTTCTTTCCACATGGCTTCCAGACCATAAGGGTTGCTGGCAGGTTTTTCAGCTGCAGCAGGTGCTGGCGGTGTAGGCTCAGCGACAGTCGCAGGAGTTGGGGTTGCTGTTTCAGTGACTGTCGTTGCAGGTGTAGGGGATTCTTCAGCAAATACGGTTTGCAAAGGTAGTAGAGTACTTGCCGCAATGACACTTGCAGCAGTGATATTTTTTAAAATGTGTCGTGCGTTTTTCATAATGAATCTCCTCATTTTGTTTTTAATCTGTTTTCTGGATCAGTCCAAGATAAATTCGTAGGGAATGTCGTACCAAGATTCTTGTGGTTCACCATTTTTCATTGCAGGTTTGAAGGTACATAAGCTGAAAGCCTTAGACGCTGCACGGTCGAGTGAACGGCTGCCACTGGATTTTTTTACTTTGGCCTCTTTCACTTTGCCGTCGGTATTCACAAAGACAGAGATCAGCACTTCACCTTGTTCTTCATTCATTAGTGCATCACGTGGATAGTCTGGGCGTTTACAACCCGCTTCACCTTGAGAAACACCACGAGTGACGCCAGAAGGCTGAGGTGGAGCTGGTGCTGGAGCGGCTGCAACAACTGGAGCTGGTGCAGCCACCGGACTTGGGGATGGTGTTGCTGCAGCTACAGGCGTTGGTTCTGCAACCGGTTGAGTGACTGTTGGTGTAGGCTGTGTTTTCTGTACCGGAACCACTTTTTCTACCGGTTTAACCTCAGGAACCTGTGCCACTTTTTCTACAATTTTAGGTGGCTCAGGTGGGGTTTCTTTAGGTGGCTCTGGTTCTGATGGTTTAATATCCTGAATAATCATCAATTCAACCGGTTCTTCTGACGGTTTGATGATGTCTTTTGCCATACCTGCCATTAGCACCAGGCCCACCAGGATATGCAAGAAAATCACGACACCAATTCCAGTCAACTTTTTGGCGGAGCTTTTTTCTATGTCTTCAAACGTTGTGCTCATCATGACTCCTGGAATTTAAGACAAACAAGAAATAACGGTTTATTTCGAAGGTGATTTAGCTGCATTATTTTTTGTTTGGCTAAAATGATATGAATACTGCAAATACAGCATGGCGCTGTATTTGCAGAAAGCTTGTCTTAGAATTTGTAAGTACCACGGATGTAGTAAGTACGACCTGTAGGATCTGAGTAACGAGGGTCATAACCGTATTGGAAGTTATCCAGAACATCAGATGCAGCAGGCTCTTCATCAAAGATGTTGAGGATACCGCCAGTCAACTCCAGGTTTTTGAAGCCTTTATAAGTTGTTGCGAAGTTATAAAGTGTGTAGTCACCCACATCACGTTCGCCAGAGTAGTCTTCATAACCACGAGTGAACTGTTGTTCAAAGATCATTTTCCAGTCTTCATAAGACCAGTTCAGGTTGGCAACATGTTTCCAGCGAACTACTGCCGGGTCTTCATATTTGCCTACCAGACCAGACCATTCACCGCCTGGTTCACTTTGGTAGTCCAGATTGATCACGTAAGTACCATCAATACCGAAACCGAAACGACCAGTAGATGTTTTAGGTGTCAGGTAGTTCAGGCTCAGGTCTACACCTGAAGTTTTTAAACCGCCAGAGTTCATCAGGGTAGTACGGATGTGCTGGATACGGCCTTCGCTATCACGTATGAAACGGTCTGCATAAAGGTCTGGATTACCAAAGATTGATGATTCACCCACTGTACCTACCAGACCATCGATCTCGATATTGAAGTAGTCAGCAGTGAAAACCAAATTTTTGATTGGTTCAAATACTAAACCAGCAGTGAACGATGTAGATTCTTCTGGTTGCAGGTCAGGTGAACCACCTTGGGTACGCTTGAACTGGGTATTACATTCAACCTGGTATTTAGGTTCGACTGGCGTGCCACCTGGACATAACACAGGGTCATTGTATTTTGCACCTGTCCAGGTTTCACTGATTGGCGCGTTGATTTCGTACAAGCTTGGTGCACGGAAACCGGTGCTATATGATGCACGGAACATGACTTCCTTCATTGGTTCCCAACGAAGACCAACTTTCGGGTTGAAGGTATCACCGAAGTCGCTGTAGTCATCATAACGGGCAGCAATTTGAGCTTCCAAACTTGGCAAGATTGGAATCTGGAATTCAGTGAAGAATGCTGTGATGTCACGATCACCCTTACTGATTGGTTTGCTCGGATCAATACCAGAACCTGGTACTTGAGCCACGATTTCAGAGTTTACTTTCGCTTCCCAGTCCTGAGTCGTGAAGCTGCCACCGAAGGCAAAGCCAACATCACCTGCAGGTAATTCAAAAATTGGACGACTGATTGTAAAGTCTGCAGTTGTAGACTCTAAAGAGGCGATGTTAGTTTCGCCATTAATCACAAATGATTCCCAAGGGGTATCGCCTGGACGTGCTGGACCGAATGGGTTGATACGACCTTCATTCAATGCAGTTTGCAGGTTGCTACGGTGTAAGTAACCACCTGTAAATTCATCAGTTGCTTCGCTTTTCGCGTATGACACGCCTGCGTTGATATCCCAGCCTAATGCCTCACCTTCAATACCGGCAAAGAAGCGGTGTGAGTCATTGGTTGACATACTTTGACGGTTGCCTGCCTGAGAACGGAGGTAAAGTTGAAGTGGGTCACCGCTTAACTCACCATCTGTAATAGCCGGAGTAATACCATTACCTGGATAATATTGGCTGCTTGAAGGTAAAGTCACGGTACGGCCATAAACGTCTGGTGCAATTGAAGTGGATACTTCAGAACGTGTAAACACGTATTCACCAACTGCATTTAATGAATCATTAAGCTTGAATGTACCTTTACCTAATGCAGACAGGGTTTCAACCTGTGGTTTGATGGCAATCAAAGCCTGCGTATTCAGATAACAGAAGCCGTCATCTGGAGAAGACCAAGGAATATTGTTACAGTCATCTGGATATGGGTTACCTAAATAACCACTTGTTGGATCATAGATGTTTGCCGGGAAACCACTTGCAGAGCCGGCATCAATGCCTAATTCAGGAATTACACCACCACGGCGGCTGACTTTACGCTGTTGAGCATGGATCTGGTTAGATTTACGGTAGTCCAAGACACCCATGACGTTAAAGCCATTTTCATCCAGGTCACCAAAACCCCCGAAGATCGCAGCCTGTTGTTTCTCACCACCTGAATGTTCAGTTTCATGCAAGGCTCCGGTAACGCCTAAGCCATTGTATTCAGATTTGGTGATGAAGTTGATTACCCCCGCAATCGCATCTGCACCATAAACTGCAGAAGCACCATCACGTAAAATCTCAATACGGTCAATCATCGCCATAGGGATAATGTTTAAGTTGGTACTATCTGTACTGAATGCACTATAGGCAAGACGGCGGCCATTTAAAAGCACAAGCGTTTTGTCTGAGCCTAGACCACGTAAGTTGGCTGTAGAACCTGAAGTATTACTTGCACCTACGTTTTGAGCAGTAGAGAAACCAGCCTGGTTCGCGCTGACTTTTACTAAAGCTTCTTCAACAGTAGTTACACCCTGGTTCGCAAGATCTTCACCTTTAATGACGGTGATTGGTGAAGAACTTTGTGCAGCAACCCCCTTGATTGATGAACCCGTCACTGTCACTTTCTGAACTTTAGTTGGCTGTTCAGCAGATGCAGCTTCTTCGGCATGGGCCAGCGGCAGACACATCATACTTAAGCTGAGTGCGCTTAACTTGAGTAGTCTTTTGCTGACGGTTGGAGCCCCCATAGATCCGACCAATTTATTTTTTTTCATCGTAAATTTCACCCTTTTGTTATGTGAAGTAGTGCTGGGTTGATCTAAGCAAGGCGGATGCCAACTTATAAAATTTTATATTTTTATATTTTTAACTTATTGAAAAATATTGATTTAATTGAATGAGGTTTAAATTTATCGAGCGATACTGAAGAAAAATTAAGAAGTCTGTGTAACGAATCTGAAGAAAGAAGGAAGTGAGACCCCTGTCAAAGCAATAAATAAATATTTAATGAATAAGAAAGTAGTCCAAAAATGAGAGGGAAATTGAATAAAGTTTAATCATGGTGCATAATTTTTACATAAAATATACAATATTTTTTTAAAATAAATTATTTATAATACAATTACTTGTGTTTATTTATTGTTTACCTAAAGGTATACAATAGTGCAATAAGATGAAACAGGGTTGAGTTATTTTTGTGCGAAATGAACTTCAGTAAGAATTTTGAGGATAAAAATTTAATTAATGATTCATGGAAAATATTATGTTATTCATAATGTTTTAAATAATTAATAAAAATAAACTTTTTTCAGTTAAAAACAGGAAGAAATCCCTATTTTTTGCAAGGATGGCATGAAATTCGCTTTGTTCAGTTTATTCCATCTGTCCAGCTTTGACCCATCCATTGAAGCAAATATGGGATGATGTATTTAAAACTTCCTATAGCAATAAAACTTCAAGATAAAGAATAGGTACAAATTTGAAATCAGCACTTTTTAGCATGACGATTTTGGCCTTGGCTATGAGCTCGGGGCAAACTGCCTGGGCAAAATCATCTGCACATCCGGATAAAGTCTTAAACCTGGCTTTCGAAGCACCTGATGATGGTTTTGATATGGTCAAAACCTATAATTTTTATAGTGGTAGCGTTGCTGAGGCCATTTTCGAGCCTTTGTTACGTTATGACTATCTGGCGCGGCCGGCAATTCTGGTACCAAATACCGCCGAATCCTTACCCAAGGTTGAGCAGGATGGGAAAGTCTATACCTTTAAAGTCAAGCCGGGAATCTACTTCAGCCCAGATCCGGCCTTTCAGGGCAAGAAGCGTGAACTGGTTGCTCGGGATTATATTTATTCCATGCAAAGGGTGATGGATCCGAAAAATCATTCGCCTTCTTTTTCCTTTATCGAAGGCAAAATTTTTGGCGCGGATCAAGTTATCCAACAAGCCAAAAAAACGGGCAAATTTAACTATGATGCTCCGATTGCCGGTTTAAAAGCCCTAGATAAATATACCTTACAAATTACCCTGACCCGTTCAGACCTGAACTTTCCTTACATTCTGGCCTATGTCGCTTTTGCTGGCACTGCACGCGAAGTCATCGAACATTATGGCGATCGGGTAGGTCAGCACCCAGTCGGAACAGGGGCATACCAATTACACAAATATGTGCCGCGTAGCCGCATTGAGTTAACCGCTAATCCAAATTATCGCGGTTTTGTCTGGAACTTTAAGGGGGATGGTTCAGAGTGGGATCAACGGATTGTTAAAGCCATGCAAGGCAAGCAGATGCCGCAAATCGGCAAGGTCAAGATTAGTATCATTGAAGAAGAACAATCACGCTGGCTGGCCTTAAAATCTGGACAATTAGACTATGACAAACTGACTGCAAGCGGCGCTGAACAGGCACTGGAAAATAAGCAGCTAAAAAGTGAATACAAGAAAAAAGGCATCCTGCATTATCCGAATAAAGAACCGGAAATCACCTATACCATCATGAATATGCGTGATCCGGTGATTGGTGGAGACTCACTGGAAAAAATTGCACTACGCCGTGCCATTGCCTTGTCCTATAACCAGAAAGAAGCCATCCAGCAGCTATATAAGGGGCATGCTGTTAAAGCTGAAATGATTCTTCCTGAAGGCGTGGGCGGATATAACCCGAATTATAGAAGCAGTATTGCCTATAACCCATTACTCGCCAATAAACTGCTCGATCGTTTTGGCTACAAGAAAGGCGCCGATGGTTATCGTACCTTGCCTGATGGCAAACCATTGGTTCTGAAAATGAACTCGACCAGCTCAAGTTCTTCCGTTATTTCTGCGGAACTATGGAAAAAGAACCTGGATGCAATCGGAGTAAAAGTTGAATTTAAAGTCAGTAACTTTGCCGACAATTTAAAAGAAGCCACCCAGTGCAAACATATGATGTGGGGTGGCGCCTGGATTGCAGATTATCCGGAAGGGGAAAACTTTGCCCAATTGCTGTATGGCCCAAATGCCCAGCAAGGTAACCTGAGCTGCTATACCTCTAAAGCCTATGACGCGCTGTATCAAACTGCGATGAAACTGCCGCCTCAGCAACGTACTCCATATTATGAGCAGATGAACCGCCAGATGGAGGCAGATAATCCATGGATTTTGCACAATATCCGGGTACGCAACTGGCTGATTCACCCACAGGTACAGGGCTTTAAGGCACATCCGGTGGCTAGAGCAGTTTGGCAATATCTGGATATTGAACCTGTTAAAAAATAACTTGAGAAGATTAAGAACCAGTATGAATGTGAATACAAATGCTTTAAAAAAGCTGGCCAGTGGGGTTTTAGTGGCCAGTTTAATGATGGCAGGTGCTGCACCCACATGGGCTGCCAATCCCGCCAATCCGAATAAAGTCTTAAAAACGGTCTTTCCCGCGGCTGAAACCGGTTTCGATCCCGGTTATATCAATGACCGTTATTCGGCCAAGATTAACTCGGCGATTTTCGAAACCTTATATACCTATGATTATCTGGCCTCCCCAGCGAAACTGGTGCCATTGACTGCGGTAGATATGCCTCAAGTCAGTGCAGACGGTTTGACTTATACCATTAAAGTTAAAAAGGGCATTTACTTTGCGGATGATCCGGTCTTTGGCGGTAAAAAACGTGAATTAACCGCCTACGACTATGCCTATTCTCTAAAGCGTCTCTTAGATCCAAAACTTAATTCACCAAATAGCTGGTTGCTGGATGGCCGGATCAAAGGGCTGGAAGCATGGACAGCCATGGCGAAAAAAAATGGCAAAGTCTATGAAAATCCATTTGAAGGTATTCAGACTCCAGATCGCTATACCTTGGTACTCAAGCTGAATAATCCGGATCAGAACTTTCCGATGTTGCTGGCCCACGGTCCAGCTGCCGCAGTTGCACGCGAAGTCATTGAAAAGTATAAAGACAAAGCTGGCTGGGTAATGAGTAAGCCGGTCGGTACAGGGCCTTATGTACTTAGTCGCTGGACACCGGGATCACGCATTATCTTAAAGCCAAATCCGGCTTACCGTGGTTTTGTCTGGAATTATAAAGCCAATAGTGCAGAAGACCAGGCGATTGTCAGTGCGATGCAGGGCAAAAAAATGCCTCAAATCGGCACCATTGATGTGCGTGTCATTGAAGAAGCCCAATCACGGATGTTGTCATTCAAGAAAAATGAACTGGATCTGGTGGAAATCGACGGCGATCTGGTCGTGCAGGCATTGGATGGTGACAAGTTAAAACCTGAGCTGGTCAAGCAAGGCATCAAGCTGTCACGCATGTTGGAGCCATCGATTAACTACCATTATTGGAATATGCAAGATCCGGTAGTAGGTGGCTTTACGCCAGAAAAAATTGCCTTACGTCGTGCGATGGCAATGGCTTTTTCTGTTGAAAATATGATTAGCGTACTCCTTAAAGGAGATGGTGCAAAACTGCACATGCCTATTCCGCCAGGAGTTGCAGGCTATTCACCCGCTTATAAAACCAGTACGCCATATTCGGTCAAGGCAGCCAACATGTTGCTGGATCGCTATAACTATAAGATCGGTGCGGATGGCTGGAGGAGAACTCCTGAAGGCAAACCTCTGGTGATTGAACTGATTACGGCCAATACCAGTCGTGGTCAGCAACAGGGCGAATTCTGGAAAAAGACCCTAGATAATATTCATATCAAACTGGCCAGTAAGGCCATGCCATTTGCTGAAGGCATTAAGCTGGAAAAGCAATGTAAAACCATGTTTAAAAGCTCTGCATGGATTGCCGACTATCCTGATGCAGATAACTTCATGCAGCTGTTCTATGGCAAAAACGTCAATGTCACCAATAATGCCTGCTTCAAGCATGCGGAATATGACCGTTTATATGAACAAAGTCAAAGCATGCCACCGGGTCCTGAACGGGATCTGGTTTATCGCAAAATGACCCGTATTCTAGAGGTCAATATGCCAACCATGATGCTGTATAGCACTTACCGTAATGCACTAGCGCAACCTCATGTTATTGGACACAAGTCCCATCCGATTCTGTCCACAGAATGGATGTATATCGATATTGATACTAAAAAGTAAGAAAAAGCTGGAGATGAAGATGACATTAAAACACTTGAAATTTACCACACTCTGTCTGGCGATGATCGGGGGATCTCAAACCGTCATGGCAGAGACCCAAACCCAGCTTTTGCCTTTATTCAAGGCTGCAGAAATTCCGGCATTGTGCGATGCCAATCTGGATAAAATGCAAAAAGATATCCAGAAATTTGAAAGCCAGAAAATCAAAAATAAGGCTGAAGCCCGTCCTTATCTGGCAGCTTGGGATACATTGCAGGCATCGATTGGTGATTTTGTTTCACCTATCGGTTTATATAGCAATGTTGATCCTGATCCGGCCTTGCGTCAGGCGGCAGATGACTGTGAACTGAAAATCAGTAAATACCTGACTTCCATGTATCAGAGTCCAAAACTGTATGCCCAATTCAAGAAACTGAAAGCCACAGATCCGGTCGATGAAAAATTCCTGAAAGATATTCTGAATCAGTTTGAAAAAACGGGGGTACAACTCAGCGCAGAGAAACAGAAGCGTCTGAAGGAAATTATTGAAGAAAGTACCAAACTGGGGCAGGACTATTCCAAGAATGTACGTGATAACCCTGAAAAAGTTGAATTCACTGTTGCAGAGCTGAAAGGTTTACCTGAGAGCTATATCGCCGGTTTAAAGAAAAATGAAAAGGGCAATTATCTGCTCGGCTTCGACTATCCGGAATATCAGCCATTTATGGAGCTGGCAGAGAGTGATGAAGCTCGTAAACGTTATCAGACTGCCTATACCCGTCGTGGTACCGAGAAAAATCTCGAATACATGAAAAAGGCCATTGATCTGCGTTATGAACTGGCCCAGTTATTCGATAAAGACAGCTATGCTTATGTTGCCTTAAAAGATCGCATGGCCAAAACCCCAGAAGCAGTGAATGGTTTTCTGGATGAGGTCTATGCCAAAGTTGCGCCATTAGAAAAGCAGGATGTTGAAGAATTACGTCAGTTCAAGGCAGAAACCTTAAAAATTCCGCTGGAAAAAGCAGAAATTGAGCGCTGGAGTCAAGGTTACTGGAGTGAAAAATTGCGTCAGGCCAAATACAAAGTGGATCAGGAAAAACTGCGTGATTATTTCCCGACCGAAGCAGCGCAAAAATGGTTATTTGCCGTATCTTCCGATTTATATGGGATTGAATTCAAGCCGGTAAAAGTCAAAGCCTGGCATGATGAAGTTGAATACTATGCCGTGCATGACAAAGCCACTGGTGAGTTTATGGGCGGACTTTATGTCGATAAATATCCACGTGAAGGCAAATATGGCCATGCTGCAGTCTGGGGCGTTTATGGTGGCAGCCGTTTAAATCATCGCCGTCCGGTCTCTGTTTTGGTGACCAACTTCAACCGTAAAGGTCTGAACAGTAATGAGCTGGAGACTTTTGTACATGAAATGGGTCATGCGCTACACGGAATATTATCGAAGACCCGTTATACCGAGCAGTCAGGTACATCGGTAGAGCGTGACTTTGTTGAAGCACCTTCGCAAATGTATGAAGAGTGGGCGCGCCGTTTCGAGACTTTATCTAAAGTAGCGGATTACTGTGAACCTGCTTGTCCTCGTGTCGATGAAGCCATGACCGAGCGCTTAAAGAATGTGAAAAATTATGGTCGCGGCCTGCATTATGCCCGTCAGACTTTATATGCTCAGTACGACATGGCCCTGCACGGTAAAGATGCGAAAAGTATTGATCCATTAAAACTCTGGCGGGATATGGAAAGTAAAACTGCGTTGGGCTCTGTTCCAGGTCAGCAATTCCCGGGTCAGTTCGGACATTTGATGGGTGGCTATCAGGCGGGTTATTACAGCTATATGTGGTCTGAAGTGCTGGCACTCGATATGTTGTCTGCTTATGGTGACCATCTGATGGATCCAAAAGTCGGCATGCACTATCGCGAGACTGTACTAGCACAAGGCGGACAAAAGCCGGGCGATCAGATGGTTAAGGATTTTCTGGGCCGTGATCCGGACAGCAAAGCTTTCTTTAATGAAATTTCAGGACATTAAGTCAAGGAAGGAAAGCGATGCTGGCATATATTATTCGAAGGATTTGGCAAATGATCCCCACCATGCTGGGGGTGATTCTGCTGATATTCCTGTTATTTAACTGGGTCGGGGGAGATCCGGCCTATATCCTGGCCGGTAAAATGGCCAATGCTGAGCAGATTGAAAATATCCGCCAGCAGCTCGGGGTCAATCAGCCTTATTACGTACAACTGTGGATTTTTATCCAGCAGATTTTGACCTTTGATTATGGCGTGAGCTGGAGTACCGGTGAGTCGGTATCCCAGATTATTACCACGCGTTTGGGGCCATCACTGACCATTCTGATTCCACTGACTATCCTGCAAACGATTGTTTCAATCATTTTGGCACTTGGGGTCGCTTCAGTGCGCGGTTCACTGACTGACCGCATGATCATGATGCTGTGTACCATCGGTATGTCGATCAGTATTCTGGTCTATATCATCGTATTCCAGTACGTCTTGGCTTATGAACTGAGCTGGTTCCCGGTACAGGGCTGGAGCGATAACTTTACTGAAAACTTATTCAAATATGCACTATTGCCAGTATTAATCATGCTGGTGGTGAGTATTGCACCGACTTTACGTCTCTACCGCAGTTTTGTTCTGGATGAAGTCAATCAGGACTATGTCCGTACCGCACGCGCCAAAGGTCTGGGCGAAAGCCGCATTCTGGGCGTGCACGTACTGCGCAATGCTTCGATTCCAATTATTACCGATGTCATGGCGGGACTTCCGGCTTTACTGATCGGTGCTTTCCTGATTGAACGTTTCTTTGGTATTCCAGGCATTGGCCGTGAAGTGATTATCGCAGTTGAGCGTTCTGACTTTCCGGTAATTAAAGCGATTACAGTCTATGTTGCGGCTGCGACCATGTTATTTAACCTGATTGCTGATCTGATCTATAAATGGGTCGATCCACGTGTACAGTTGAAGTAGGTGAATTATGCTGAGTGCGATATTTAAAAAAGAGCAACATGCTTCAGCAGTGCCTGAGTCTGCTTCAACCGGATTATGGCAGCTGGCGTTGCGTCGTCTGAAACGTGACCGCATTGCGATGTTCTCCCTATTTGTGGTGCTGTTTTATCTGCTGATGTTGCTGCTTTCCATGACAGGTGTGATTGCCAAGGACTGGAATAAAGAAGTAGCGGTGAGTTATGCACCCCCAAGCTTTATCTATACACCGTCTATGCCTGGAGCGGCAGGTGAAGATCAAAGTACTGAATCTGCCGTAGTACCAGTTAATCCAGTTGATCCTTTAAAAGATGTGATTGCAGAACTGGAAGCAGAAATTGCTGCTGAACAGGGCGCAGGTGTGATTGATTATTATGGTGTAGTCGATCCACTGGCTGAAGATATGAAAGCCATTGATCAGGAATTAGGGGGTCAGTTACTGGATCAGAGTAGTGAGCTTAAACAGAGCCTGTTCTTTGGCGCAGATAAATGGGGTCAGGATGTACTACTGAAAACCATTAAAGGTGCAGAAACTTCGATTTTAGTTGGCCTGATTGCTGCGCTGGTTGCGGTGGTGATTGGTACAGTACTTGGTGCGATTGCTGGCTATTTCGGTGGTTGGGTCGATGATGTGCTGAACTGGTTCTACAATATCTTTACTTCTATTCCTTATCTGTTGCTGGTGTTAGCGATTGCAGCAGTACTGCAACAAAAAGGGATCTTATCGATTATCCTGATTTTGGGTCTGACCGGCTGGACCGGGGTATTCCGCCTGGTTCGTGCGGAATATATGAAGCATACTGCACGTGAATATGTACTGGCAGCGAAAGCCATTGGGGTAAGCAATATGCGCCGTATCTTCGTGCATATTTTTCCGAATGTCAGTCATATCGCTTTGGTTCAAATGTCCATTCTTGCAGTGGCCTTTATCAAGTCCGAAGTGATTCTGAGCTTCTTAGGCTTTGGCGTACCTATTGGTGTGGTGTCATGGGGTAGTATGCTGAATGAAGCGCAAAGCGAGCTGATTTTAGGCAAATGGTGGCAGTTGACTGCGGCATCGGTGGCGATGGCGGTACTGGTGACAGCTTTCTCAATGTTTACTGATGCATTACGTGATGCATTAGATCCAAAACTGAAATAGGAGCGCAGCGATGTCTGAAATGAATCCAAGCACAGCACCCGCGTTACTTCGCGTAGATAACTTACGTGTCAGTTTTAAAGGTGAAAATAAACAATATGTGGAAACGGTCAAAGGAATTTCATTTGAAATTCCGGCCAATACCACAGTGGCGTTAGTCGGTGAATCCGGAAGTGGTAAATCTGTGACTTCATTAGCAGTGATGGGACTTTTGGCGCCAGAAAATTCTAAGGTCGCTGAAGACAGTCAGATCCTGTTTGAAGGTCGGGACTTATTGAAACTTAAGTCGAGTGAAATGCGTCAGATCTGTGGCAAAGAAATTGCCATGATCTTCCAAGAACCGATGTCCTCATTAAATCCGGTGTTTACCGTAGGCATGCAGATCTCGGAAATTCTACGCCTGCATTTGGGCATGAATAAAAAGCAGGCCCGTCAAAGAACACTGGAACTTTTGCAGGAAGTCGGTATTCCTTCACCGGAAACCAAGATTGATGCTTATCCAAGCCAGTTGTCTGGTGGACAGCAGCAACGGGTGATGATTGCCATGGCTATTGCCTGTGAACCGAAACTCTTGATTGCTGATGAACCAACGACGGCATTAGATGTGACTATCCAGAAACAGATTCTGGACCTGCTTGAATCCTTGCGTCAGCGCCGTCAAATGTCGATGTTATTCATCAGTCATGACCTGGCGGTAGTTGGTGAAATTGCGGATCAGGTCATTGTAATGCGTTATGGCGAGATTCGTGAGCAAGGTTTGGTGACAGAGGTCCTGAACAATCCTCAGGATATTTATACCCAAGCCTTGTTGCATTGCCGTCCACAGCTGTCGCACCGTCCTTTGCGTTTGCCGGTGATTAGCGACTTTATGAAACAGGATAGTCTGGCGCATGACCTGCATGCGAACGCTCCGCTACAACAGGAACGTTCCCGTGGTTTAAAAGGTAATGAAGAGATCATTCTCGATGTACGTGATCTGAAAAAATCCTTCTATAGCCGTAAAGGCCTATTTGGCAAAGATGAATTTCAGGCCGTGAAAGGGGTGTCTTTTCAGCTGGCTAAAGGTAAAACCTTAGGACTGGTTGGTGAATCAGGCTCTGGCAAAACTACAATCGGTTTGCTATTGATGCGTTTACAGCAGGCCACAGGCGGCAAGGCGTTGTTTCAGGGTAAAGATATCTTGTCGATGACTGAAAAAGAGTTTACGGCCTATCAGCGTAAAATCCAGATCATTTTCCAGAACCCTTATGCTTCTTTGAATCCGCGTTTTACCGTGGGACAAATCCTGATGGAGCCGATGCAGATTCATCATATTGGCAAGGATGATGCAGAACGTAAACAGATGGCACTTGATTTATTAGAAAGGGTCAGCTTACCGGCTCAGGCCTTCTATCGCTATCCACATGAGTTTTCAGGTGGCCAGCGTCAGCGGATTGCAATTGCACGCTGTCTGACCTTAAAGCCTGAGATTTTGATCTGTGATGAATCAGTGTCCGCACTGGATGTATCCGTACAGGCGCAGGTACTGAACTTATTGCAGGATTTACAGGATGAATTTGGTCTGAGTTACATCTTTATTTCGCATGATTTGTCAGTGGTGAAATATATTTCTGATCAGATCATGGTGCTAAATCATGGTGATCTGGTGGAAATTGCCAACTCAGATGATCTGTATCAGTCTCCGCAACACGACTATACCAAGCGTCTGTTAAGTGCGATTCCTCAGGGTATTCCGCAGTAACTTGCTAAAGTACGAAATAAAAAATGTCCACATTGCTGGGCATTTTTTATGACGGGAATTCACTTTCAGGAAATCGCTGAGCCAACTGCTCGTATATTAATTTTTGGTCTAGCATATTAAATTGACTGAGATTAAGATCATAGTTTTGTGCCGCTGTATGTAAGCGGAGCAATACCATTTGATGCTGGTCATTGGGAGGAATTGCAATATATTCAAGCTGCTGAACTTCACTCAATTTACATACCTTGCGGTAAGGATGCTCAAAGAGAAACCAGTAGATACTATGCTCAGAAATGACCAGTGCCCGGTATGTTTTTATAAGATGGATGACAAGAACCAATAAGAGGGAGGAACCGATTAGGATACAGGTCCATAGATCCAGCACTTGCAAAGGATGCGTACTAAAATCACGAATAAAATGAAAATCACTAAAAGGGATAGGGCTGCGCTCTGGATCAGCTCTTTGCCAGATGTTGTAATGAACCAGCATAAAATGGATCAGCATCAATATATAGAAGCCGTAAAGCCGGTTAGTCTTAGTAGACATAGGTTTATAATATTGGTTTGTCATTATTATTGTTCTTGCAAAAAAAGAGCCACCGAAGTGACTCTATCTTATTCAAAGCCTAGAACTTTTTAAAGCCTTTATTCGCACCATATAAACCGCGTGGTGCATTACCTTCACGGTTTTCGCGGCGGCCAAACTGGTTGTCTTCACGGTTGTCACGACGTGCAAACTGGGTGCCATTCTGGTTTTCACGACGACCAAAGCCTTGATCATCGCGACGTTCACGGTTGTTGTATTGCGGCTGCTGCTCATCGGTATCACGGCGTTGCTGACGCAGGTAACCACCACGGCGCGCTGCCATTGGTTTTTCCTGCATACGCTCATTACGACGTTTCGCCATGCCGAATAAGCCGGTACCTTGACGCGGTTTCAGCTCAACTGATTTGGTCAGGTTATCGATATCCTGTTTATCCAGTTCAATCCAGCGACCTGTACGAAGTTCACGTGGCAGAATCACGGTACCGTAACGGGTACGTAATAAACGGCTGACTTTCAGGCCTTGTGATTCAAAGATACGACGAACCTCACGGTTACGACCTTCTTTCACGACAACTTGATACCAACGGTTGATCCCGTCACCACCCAGTTCAGAGAATGATTCAAACTTCGCAGGACCATCATCTAGCACCACGCCTTTCAGCATGTTGTTTTTCAGTTGTGGAGTCACTTCACCCATGACACGAACCGCATATTCACGTTCGATTTCATTTGATGGGTGCATTAAACGATTCGCCAGTTCACCGTCATTTGTGAACAGTAACAGACCGGTCGAGTTAATATCCAGACGGCCGACCATTACCCAGCGATCGCCTTGAATTGATGGCAGGTTGTCAAATACTGTTGGACGCTGTTCAGGATCATTACGTGAACAGATTTCGCCTTCTGGCTTATAGTAAATCAGGACACGACGACGGATTTCGTCTTCGATCTGGAACTGCACTTTACGACCATCGATGCGAAGCTCATCACCCGGTTCGATTCGTTCACCCACTTGGGCAATCTGCCCATTCACACTCACACGACCTGCGGCAATGACTTCTTCCATATAACGGCGAGAACCCAAACCAACACGTGCAAGCACCTTTTGCAACTTTTCACTCATGACAGCATAACCTTAGAAATAATTATTCAACAGTTCACCTATTTATGACTTCGGTGCATTCGCATCGAGCGCCATAAAAGCTTCCTTGGCATCCTGCAGGGGAGGCAATTGGCCTAAAGAATTTAAGCCAAACGCATTTAAAAATTGTGGCGTTGTCACTAACAACGCAGGTCTTCCAGGGAGTTCACGAAAGCCGGATTCTTTAATCCAGTTCCAGTCAAACAGCGTACGCAAAATCTGACTGTTATTCGTGACACCACGAATTTGTTCAATATCAGCTCGGGTCACTGGCTGATGATAAGCAATCACCGCAAGCATCTCCAGTAATGAAGGTGACAGGCGTGTCGGTCGCTCGGGCCAGGTCTGTGCAATAATATTACGATATTTAACACGCACTTGAAAACGGTAACCTTGCACAGTTTCAACCAGTTCAATAGAACGGCCATGCATCAGCATGGAAAGCTGTTGTAAATACTGGCGCAGCTCCTGCTTGCTATAGCGATCCTGAAATGCTTCTTTCAGTCGAGCTAAGGAAACTGGGGAGTCACTGGCAAAAATAATGGCTTCCAGCTGCATCAGAATTTCATGCAGATTATCTTCCGCAGACAAGGAGATATTATGGTCTGTGTTCATGCGTGTGCTCCTTGAATTGCGAGCGGTGCCTCAACACCTGAGGCAATAATTTGAATTTTTTGCTGGCGGGTGAGTTCCAACACGGCCATAAAGGTCACGACTACACCCATGCGTCCCTGACTTGGCTTGAGTAATTTATCAAAAGATAAGACTTCACCAGATTCCAGACGGCTTTCAATATAGGCAATCCGTTCTTCCAGTAAAACAGGCTCCTGTTGCACCTGATGAATGACCGGTTCAGGACGGTTAAAGACGCAAAGCAAGGCATCACGCAGCAGATCAGCACTATGGCTTTCATTGGGTTGGATAAACTCGCCTAAGTGAACATTGGTCTCAAAGGTATCACGTTCCAGAATCGTCATCTGACCCAGACGTTCTGCAGCCTGCTTGATCCGTAAATAATTTTCCAGGCGCTCAATCAGGTCTTGTTTTGGATCCTGTTCAACCGCAGCCACGCTTTTCGGTTTAGGTAACAATAAACGAGATTTGAGATCGGCCAGTAAAGCAGCCATCACCATATAATCCGCGGTTAGTTCAATATTCAGGGATTTCATCGCATCCATATAGGACAGATATTGGGAGGCAATGGGCGCGATATCAACCTGTAACAGGTCAAAACCATTTTTCTGGATCAGGTAGATTAAAAAGTCGAGGGGGCCTTCAAAATGTTCTAACAGAATTTCAAACGCTGCTGGAGGAATATACAGATCCTCTGGAATCGTATTTTGCCATTCATCCAGAACCCGGATGTTTGGAGCAGATTCCATAGCGTTATGGGGCATTTGAGTCATTACAATTATAAGCCACGCGAATTTTCAAAGGCATGAAATGGCTTATTCCCCGAGCTGTTGTCAGGAGAAAAAGCACATAATTTAGTAGTTGGCATTGTACTGGAAAATTGTCGTTAAATAAAATAGATATGCATTCAAATGCAAAAAAACCATATTTATTTTAGGAGAAATTTTATTTTTTTAATTGGGTAAAACGCACAAGTCTGATATTAAACAGCATATTAGCTAAAATTAAATACAATATGGTCTGGGTGGCTTAAGAAACTGTAACTTCATATAGAAAATTTTTACAAGATTCTCAGCACCTATTAAATAATGACTGAGTTAAAGCTCATCAGGAAATATGTGATAAAAATAAGAAAAAACAGTTATCTATCGCCTAAAAATAAACTAATATAGCCAAAAAAATATTGATAAATAACAATCATAGATCAGGTTAATTATAAAAATGCCAATCATACTTGTGTTAATCGGCGTCATCGGCTTAGGGGTATTCTGGGGCTATCCTCAATATCAGCTCATGCAGCTTGAAAATGAAATGCGTACCAATCTGAAGTCTGGCGGCTTTTCAAGCTTTGTCGAGCAGGCCAAACCAGTGATGCAGGCCATGAAACTAGATTTTAGCGTACTGGACCAGTATCCTCATATTCGTTTCTATATGCGTAATACGCTTTATACGGGCAAAGATTTACCCGACGGTGTTACTGCAATGGTCAAAACCATGAGCTGTAATTCTATTGATTCTTTTAGGACTATGGAATCCACAGCCCGGACTGCGTTATTGAATGTGCTTGAAGAGGATCAAATCACTTTTCATGTTTCAGTCAAAAACAGGTTTGGTGCTGAACTTGCAACTCATCAGCAAAAACTGTCGGAATGTCCAAACTTCTTGCAGTTAAAACATTATAAAGAAGGTGATCCGTTCCCCCCAATGCCAAGTTTGAATAATCAGGTTCCTTCGGTTGCACCAGCGGTCAGTACATCTACTCAGGAGCGTGCAGCGAGCTATTAAATCCTGGCATGCGTGATAAGGTTATTTTAATTCTGATCTCGCAATACATATTCGATGATACGTTGGCAGGTAGCTGCCAGACAAACATTGCTTGTTGAATAAACTTGTAGAAGTTTTCTTGCCATCGCGATCTCAAGAAAGTATGAGTATTCAATATTATTGATATTCAGATTTAATTCTGGCTTGGAATTTTTATCGATAGATATTGCCTTGGATTCCAGTGTCCAAGGCAATTCAGCATAGATCAGATGATCGGCAGGAAATTCATTCAGGTTCAGGAGGATATAAAACAAATCCATTTTATTTTCTTCTGAGACTTCATTAGAAGCAGCTTTATTTATTCAAAAGCACTGACATCACCAACACCACGACGAATCACTTCAGGCTGATCTCCTGATAAATCCACAATAGAAGTCGTACTTAATGTGCCTAGTCCACTGTCGATAAAAACATCAATACGCTTACCAAGCTGCATTTCAATGTCATAAGGATCATCTAAAGGATCCGTCTGGTCTGGCAGGATGAGCGTTGAAGTGAGCAGCGGTTCGCCCAGCTCTTGAAGCAGCATCTGACACACAGGATTGGTAGGGATACGCAAACCAATGGTTTTTTTCTTTGGATGCATTAAACGTTTAGGCACTTCGCTGGTTGCCGGAAGAATAAACGTGGTCACAGCAGGTGTATTATTTTTCAGCAAACGATAGACGGCATTGTCGACTTTGGCATAAGTCGCAAGATCGGATAAGTCACAGCAGATAATGGCATATTGGTGCTTAGGTCCTAGACCACGAATCTGTGCGATTCGCTCCATCGCATGTTTATTCCCGATCTGGCAGCCAATCGCATAGGCTGCATCGGTCGGATAAACCACAACATCACCGGCACGAATACGTTCTACTGCCTGACTGATCAGACGAGCTTGCGGATTATCCGGGTGTACACGTAAATGCAGCATAAATATTCCTCCCAACCTGCCCTAAACTTATTATGAAATGCCTTTGTATAAAGTAACAATGACAAACAGGTAGATTTGTGTAATTTAATCAAGCATTTCACGTTGAAATTCATCAGATTGTAAACTTTTGCCCGCACGGGTGCAGACACAGATACAATCAATGAAGCGTTTGGCATCACGCGGCAGTTTGGCTTCGCCACTAAAATAACGTTGCACCTGGGCATAGACATTATCTTTAAAGCTGGAGCCATCACCACCATCGCCGGTTAAATTATCCAGAGACACACGGAACTTACGACCAAATGCTTTGGAAAACATCCATTCAATCGCTTGTGGTTTGATTTCGACCTGCTCAAATAATGCCTGCTGTTCCTTGGTGCGACCATCTGGCGCATACCAATAACCCAGATCTGGCAGCAGACGGCGCTTGTCACCGGCAATCGTCCAGTGACTGATTTCATGCAGGGCACTATTAAAGAAGCCATGCGCAAACTGGATCCGGGCAGGGGCATCATCTGTAGCCGGGAAATACTCTGGTTCAAACTCACCACGGACTAAAGTGACATTTAGGTGGGAAAACCAGTGATTAAAGTGTAAGATGAGCCAATCAACCTGTTCCGCTTCTGAGGATAAATTCGCCCATGGTAAGCGTTGCACTTGCTGTAGTGAGCTGTCAGAATCGGAGGTTGAAAGTGTGCTAACGAGTGATGAAACATTCACTTCTGTTTGCGGCTGCAACAGATGCATGACTGAAATTACCCAATTGGTCTGTCTAAAAATAAGTACAAAATTGTATCTTAATCTTTGACAGAGTTCTGATGAATTTGTAGAATTGCCGCCTTAATTATGTCAGCAAATACCTTTCCGGCACAGATTGAGCCGTTTAAATGGGCTGAACAGGGCTTTAAATGGTCAGGTCAACTGCCTTTATCCCGCTTTGTTCGTATTGCTCGTGAAGCTGTTGGATCAATTGATGATCAATTGATTAACATAGACTGTAAGCTATCAATGGATGCCTATCATCGCATTGCATGGTTGGATGGTCATGTTGAAACGAAAGTTCCAATGGAATGCCAGCGTTGTCTGGAGACCGTTGAAATCGAACTCGTTTCAGATTTTCATCTAGCTCTTGTGGATGATGAGTCACTGATAGAGCGCTTGGATGAGGATGCTGATTTCATCGTCTTAGGTGAAAGTGAAGCAACGACGAAAGGTTCATATGATGCACCTGCCACCGCTGACTTACTCGCACTGATAGAAGATGAATTGTTATTGTTGATGCCGCTGTCTCCTAAGCATGACGTTTGTGAGCATAAGCATCAACCTGCCGCAGAAGAAGTTGTTGAAGAAAAACGGGATAATCCGTTTGAAGTTTTGGCAGCTTTGAAGGGTAAACTTAACTAATTTTTGTGTTATACTCATGCGTATAAGACAATCGAATTTGTTCTGATCCATTTTTTCGATATTTGTAAGGAGCCATCATGGCCGTTCAGCAAAACCGTAAAAGTCGCTCTCGCCGTGACATGCGCCGTTCACATGACGCTTTAACTGAGAATGCATTAACTGTAGACCAAACTACTGGTGAAACTCATCGTCGTCACCACGTATCTAAAGATGGTATCTACCGTGGTCGTCAATTATTCGCTAAAGCATCTGCTGAATAATTGATGATGTATTAAGCGTTAAAGCTTAGTAGAAAAAATGGGAGCGTTAAGCTCCCTTTTTTTATGCCTGATTTTATGCACAGGTTTTGCGGTCATCATGTGAAGTCGCGGTTTTTGTTGTATTTGGCAATTACCCAAGCCAAAATTACGTGTTAAATTGCGCTCCACAATGGGTAAGGTGATCTGATCGGCCAATTTTAGGTCTAAGAAAAGATTCGCACCTCTTGAATGAAAGGATTTTATTTATGTCTGCTAAACAACTCGAACAAGCAGCTCAAGCAACTAAAACTGCATTTGTGTTCCCAGGTCAGGGTTCACAAAAAGTCGGCATGCTCGCTGAACTTGCAGAACAGTTTAGTGGTATCCGCGATACATTTGCTGAAGCATCTGAAGCGGTGGGTTTTGATCTGTGGCAGATTGCACAGACGGGTGAAGGTCTGGATCAAACCGAATTTACTCAACCGGTACTATTAACAGCATCCATTGCTTTATGGCGTGTATGGTTAGAGTTGGGTGGGGTAGCACCAAAATATATGGCGGGCCATTCACTCGGTGAATATAGCGCGTTAGTTGCAGCGGGTGCTTTAAGTCTGGGTGATGCAGTCAAGCTGGTGAACCTGCGTGGTAAGTTGATGCAAACTGCTGTACCTCAAGGCGTAGGTGCAATGGCAGCGATTCTGGGTCTGGATGATGCCAAAGTGATTGAGCTTTGTGCACAGGCGACAGCAGCGGGCGAAGGTTCAGTTGAAGCAGCCAACTATAATGCTCAGGGTCAAGTCGTAGTTGCCGGTAATAAAGAACGTGTAGAAGCCGTGATGGCACTGGCGAAAGAAAATGGCGGTAAAGCGATTGCACTGCCAGTTTCAGTTCCTTCACATTGTTCACTGATGAAACCTGCCGCTGAGCAGTTCGCAACAGCTTTGGAACAAACTGCCATTGAGATGCCACGCATACCTGTATTACAAAATGTAGGCGCAAAAGCAGCTGCGGACGTGAGTGAGCTTCGTCAGGCTTTGACTGAGCAGCTGTATGAGTCAGTACAATGGACTAAAACACTACAATTCCTTCAAGATGAAGGCGTTGAGTACATTGTAGAATGTGGCCCAGGTAATGTACTGGCCAATATGGCAAAACGTTTACCAAATATCGAAAAAGCACTTCCATTAGATACTCAATCTCGTCTGGAAGATGCGCTTAACACCGTATTGGTGGCAGAAGGGAAAATTGCATGACACAGGAACGTAAAGTTGCCTTGGTGACAGGTGCAAGCCGCGGCATTGGTGCTGCAATTGCACAACAATTAATTCAAGACGGTTATTTTGTCGTAGGTACTGCAACTTCTGAAGCGGGTGCAGAGAAACTTAACGTACAATTTGCTGAACATGGTGCCGGTAAAGTTTTAGATGTACGTGATGGTGCTGCGATTGATGCACTGGTCAGCGATATTGAGCAAAACTATGGTCCTGTGCTGGTACTGGTGAATAATGCCGGTATTACCAAAGACAATCTGTTATTGCGTATGTCGGAAGACGACTGGGATGATATTTTAAACATTCATCTGAAAGCCGTTTATCGTTTATCTAAACGTGTGCTGAAAGGTATGACTAAGGCACGTTTCGGCCGTATCATTAATATCAGTTCTGTGGTGGCGCATTTTGCTAATCCAGGTCAGGCAAACTACTCTGCAGCAAAAGCAGGTATTGAGGCATTTGGTCGCAGTCTGGCTAAAGAAATGGGTAGTCGTCAGATTACTGTCAATGCTGTTGCACCAGGCTTTATCGCGACTGAAATGACTGAACAGTTAAGTGAAGAAATTCGCAAGAAAATGAGTGATCAAGTGGCTTTAAACCGTTTAGGTGATCCACAAGATATCGCGAATGCCGTAAGTTTCCTGGCATCGGACAAAGCCAGTTACATTACAGGTACAGTCATTCACGTTAATGGTGGTTTATACATGAGCTAAACGGCACATGTATTAACTTTCCAAATTTTATAGATTCAATTAAACTAACGGCATTAAAAACGCCACAAGCAATGAGGAGAATTCCTGTGAGCGATATCGAACAACGCGTTAAACAAGCGGTTGCAGAACAACTTGGTATCAAAGTCGAAGAGATTAAAAACGAAGCATCTTTCATGGATGACTTAGGTGCTGACTCTCTAGACCTAGTTGAACTTGTTATGTCTTTCGAAAATGACTTCGACATCACTATTCCTGATGAAGATTCTAACGAAATCACAACTGTTCAATCTGCTATTGACTATGTTACTAAAAAACTTGGTTAATACTGATTTTCAGCTTTGCTGAACCTAAAGACCACCGCAAGGTGGTTTTTTTGTGCCTGTAGAATAGATATAGGGTGATTTTACAATCGATAACCTTTTGCTTACCAATGACTAACTTTGTATCTGCTGCTTTCCTTGTACAAATAAGAATGATCTGATGAATAACAAGAATGGAGTCCACTATGGGTCTTTTTGATTTTGTAAAAGGCATTGGTAAAAAGAACACTGCAGCTGCGGAGCCACAACAAACACCGGCAGCAACTCAACAGGCACCTGCCGCTGCACCTAAAGCAGCATCGGCTGAACCTTCTGCACAGGAAATAGCGAACAAATTATTAGGCCATGTTAAAAGCCTAGGACTGCCAATTACAGGATTGTCGATCAGCTATAACTCAACCTCAGATCTGGCAACCGTACGCGGACAGGTACAAAGTCAGGCGGATCGTGAAAAGATTATTTTAGCAGTAGGAAATGTTGATCATGTCGCTAAAGTGGATGACCAGCTGACTGTGGCGAATCCGGAACCTGAAAGCAAGTTCTATACGGTTAAATCAGGTGATACCTTATCTAAAATTTCCAAAGAATTTTATGGTGATGCCAACCAGTACAACAAGATTTTCGAGGCGAATCGCCCTTTATTGAAAAATGCGGATGATATTTTCCCGGGGCAAGTACTACGTATTCCTGCCTAGTCTTAGATAATTATCAATATAAATAATAAAATTTTATTTTAAACTTATCTGATTCAGATAAACGGTTCACAACAAAGCCCCTTATGGGGTTTTGTTGTGTCTACCACTTGAACTCGGGTCAGAATTAGATTCCTACATCCAGATATGAACTTTCCTTTACTTCTTCCATCACCACATAACTATGTGAGGAAGCAGAAGATGGGAGCTTTTTTAATAAATCCCCAAGCAGACGCCGGTAAGCACTCATTTCCTTTAGGCGGGCTTTCACCAGGTAATCAAAATCTCCCGAGATCAGATGACATTCCAGCACTTCAGGAATTTCGCTTAAGTCACGCGCGACCTGTTCAAATACATCACCGGATTTGGCAGAAAGTTTGATTTCCAGAAACACTAACAGGTTCTTTTCCAGCTTTTCCGGATTGAGCCGGGCATGGTAACCCATGATGATCCCATCCCGTTCCAGTCGCTTGACCCGCTCGGAACAAGGTGTGGTGGAGAGGTTGACTCGGGAGGCAAGTTCACTGATTGCAATGCGTCCATCGCGCTGCAGGATATCTAAAATCATGCGATCAATACGGTCTAATTTACGCATCTATTATTCCCTTAATTTTTAAAAATGACGCGAAAAATCTAGTGAATTTGCTGAATATATCAGTTTAAAACAGTGAAATTCACTATTGATCCAAAAATATACTGGTGAAATAAACTATAAACGTCATTGAGGGTAATGTCATGCGCGTAATTGTATTAGGTGGTGGTGTCATTGGTGTAACAAGTGCCTACTATCTTGCGCAGCAGGGAGCAGAAGTGACTGTCCTTGACCGTCAGGCAGGTCCAGCTGAAGAAACCAGTTTTGGTAATGCAGGCCAGATTTCTCCTGGTTATTCGACACCGTGGGCAGCACCTGGCATTCCATTTAAAGCAGTGAAATGGATGTTCCAGCATCATGCACCATTGGCGATTAATGTTGATGGTAGTCTGTGGCAGTTACAGTGGATGGCCCAGATGCTGAAAAACTGTAATGCCCAGCATTATGCAGTGAATAAAGAACGTATGGTGCGGGTCGCTGAATATAGCCGTGACTGTTTACGTAATCTACGTCGTGATATCGGCATCTCTTATGAAAGCCTTTCTAAAGGAACGTTGCAGATTTTTCGTAAGGAAGCACAGCTCGATGCAGTGCAACGTGATATCGAAGTGCTGAAAGAAACCGGCGTGGATTTTGAATTGCTGGATCGTGAACAGCTAGCCAAAGTTGAACCGGCACTGGCAGAAGCTAAAGATAAACTGGTAGGTGGTTTGCATCTGCCAAATGATGAAACTGGTGATTGCTACCTGTTCACCAATGCGCTGGCTAATTATGCCAAAGGCATGGGCGTACAGTTCAAGTTTAACCAGCATGTTGAAAAACTGCTGTTTGAAGGTGACCAGATTAAAGGTGTGCTGGTCAACGGTCAGGTATTGACCGCAGATAAATATGTGCTGGCTTTCGGTAGCTATTCCCGTGATTTCCTGAAGCCGTTACACCTGGATCTGCCGGTGTATCCGGTTAAAGGTTATTCATTGACCATTCCAATTGTGGATCAGACTCATGCACCGCAATCGACTGTGCTGGATGAAACTTACAAGATTGCATTGACTCGTTTTGATCAGCGCATCCGTGTCGGTGGTATGGCAGAGCTGACAGGCTTTAATTTGGGTCTGAATGAAGATCGTCGCGCAACCTTGGAAATGGTCACTCGTGACCTGTTCCCGGGCGGCGATATGGCGCAGGCCAGTTTCTGGACCGGCTTACGTCCAATGACCCCGGATAGTACGCCAATCATTGGACCAACACGCTTTAATAACCTGTTCCTAAATACTGGACACGGTACCCTAGGTTGGACCATGGCCTGTGGTTCAGGAAAGCTGATCAGTGATCTGGTACTGGGTCAAGCACCTGAGATTAGTACTGAAGGCTTGTCGCTGAATCGTTATCAGCAGGTTGCTTAAGCTTTTAAGGATTATCAGTTTCAGGGAAGAAATTTATGCCACGTCCAATACACGCGGTGATTCATCAACAGGCATTGCAACATAACCTGCAAGTTGCACGTTCCTGCGCACCTCAAAGCCAGGTCTTTGCAGTGGTTAAAGCTGATGCCTATGGGCACGGTATTGAGCGGGTCTATCCCGCATTCAAAAGTGCCGATGGTTTTGCCTTTCTGGATCTTACTGAAGGAAAGCGTTTGCGTGCCTTAGGCTGTGACAAACCCTTATTGTTACTGGAAGGCATTTTTGGCCTTGAAGATTTATTCGACTGCGCCAAGTACGGGATAAGTTTTGCAATTCATGCCCAGCATCAACTGGAATGGTTAAAAACCTTTGTCGACTTACAACCAGACGTACAGTTTGATGTCTTTTTAAAAATGAATAGCGGAATGAACCGACTGGGTTTTTTACCTGAGCAGTATCCTGTCGCTTTTCAGGAATTAAAAAGGCTCTAGACTAGCAAAA